>JACOST010000027.1 GCA_016178705.1 Deltaproteobacteria bacterium
ACCTGAGCAACGGCGGCCCAGAACAATTCTCGCAACCGGGCATCGTGAACACCAAGCAACGACCTGTCACACTGCGCCCGCAGACGTCGCTGCTCATTGTGCCCGCGCGTTCATTGGCCCACCAGAGCAGCGCCGCGCTGCGCGGCTTCTCGCAATGACAACTTCCGTTGCGCTCAAACTGAGACACTACCCCGCCGCAGGGCGGCTTGAACGCGGCGCCGAGCTGTGAGAAGTGAGAGCGCCTTGGCGACACGCTCGCCGCGATGCGTGCCCATTGAACGCGTTTGCGGGTGGCTGACGACGAGGAGTATCTATGGCGAATGCTGACATCGAATCCGTCTTGACCGAGCGCCGCGTGTTCCCGCCGGCCGCGGAGTTCAGCGCCAAGGCGCACGTGAGCGGGCTGGCTGAGTACGAACGGCTCGCGCGCGAGGCCGAGGCCGATCCGCAGGCGTTCTGGGCCGGCATCGCCGGCGAACTCGATTGGTTCTCGCCGTGGCGAACCATATTGGAATGGAAGCCGCCGTTCGCCAAGTGGTTCGTCGGCGGCACCACCAATCTCGCGCACAACTGCATCGACCGTCATCTCACCACCTGGCGCCGCAACAAGGCGGCCATCATCTGGGAAGGCGAGCCCGGCGACAGCCGCACGCTGACGTACCAAGATCTCCATCGTGAGGTGTGCACGTTCGCCAACGTGCTCAAGGGTCTTGGTGTGAAGAAGGGCGATCGCGTCGGTCTCTACCTGCCGCTCATTCCGGAGTTGGCGATCGCCATGCTCGCCTGCGCGCGCATCGGCGCAACCCACAGTGTGGTGTTCGGCGGCTTCAGCGCCGAAGCGCTGCGCGATCGTATGAACGACGCGCAAGCGAAGGTCGTCGTCACCTCTGACGGTGGCTATCGCCGTGGACAGGTGGTGCCGTTGAAGGCCAACGTCGACGACGCGCTCCGCGATGCCCCGTGCGTTGAGCACGTGGTGGTCGTTCGCCGCACCGGCGAGACCGTGCCGATGAAAGGCGGACGCGATCATTGGTGGCACGAGTTGATGGCGAAGGCGTCGGATGTATGTCCGGCCGAGCCGCTCGATGCCGAGCATCCGCTGTTCATCCTTTACACGAGCGGTACCACGGGCAAGCCGAAGGGGATCGTCCACACCACCGGCGGCTACATGGTGCAGACGTACATCTCTAGCAAGTGGGTCTTCGATCTCAAGGACGAAGACACGTACTGGTGCACCGCCGACATCGGCTGGGTGACCGGCCACAGCTACGTGGTCTACGGCATCCTCGCGAACGGCGCGACATCGGTGATGTTCGAGGGCGCGCCGAACTATCCCGAGCCCGACCGCCTCTGGCAGATCATCGACAAGTACGGCGTGACGATCTTCTACACCGCGCCCACTGCCATCCGCACCTTTGCCAAGTGGGGTCGCGAATGGCCGCGCAAGCATCGGCTCGACACGCTGCGACTACTCGGCACTGTTGGTGAGCCAATCAATCCGGAAGCCTGGATCTGGTACCACGAAGAGATCGGCAAGCAGCGTTGCCCGATCGTTGACACGTGGTGGCAGACTGAAACCGGCGCGATCATGATCACGCCGCTGGCGGGCGCGATTGCGACGAAACCCGGTTCGGCGACACGCCCGTTCCCAGGTATCCAGGTTGCGGTGGTGACGCGCGAGGGTGATCCGGTCGGTCCCAATCAAGGCGGCTACCTGGTCATCAAGCATCCGTGGCCGAGCATGCTCCGCACGATCTACGGCGATCCGGATCGCTACGTGCAAACGTATTGGAGCCAAGTCGCGGGCTGCTACTTCACCGGCGACGGCGCACGTTACGACGAGGACGGCTACTTCTGGATCATGGGGCGCGTTGACGACGTGGTAAACGTTGCCGGTCATCGTCTCGGTACGATGGAAGTGGAAAGCGCGTTGGTGAGTCACGAGGCGGTCGCCGAGGCCGCCGTCGTCGGGCGTCCCGATGCGATGAAGGGGCAAGCAATCGCGGCGTTCGTCACGTTGGCCGCTGGCCACAAGGCGACCGACCAGATGAAGCTGGCGTTGCGCGACCATGTCGCCAAAGAGATCGGCGCTTTCGCCAAGCCCGACGACATTCGCTTCACCGATTCCCTGCCAAAAACTCGCAGCGGCAAGATCATGCGCCGCCTGCTGCGCGACATCGCCGCCGGCAAAGATACCATCGGCGACACCAGTACGATCGAAGATCTCTCCGTGCTGGCCAAACTGCGCGAGGATGAGGAGTGAGCTGCGCGAATCGCCGATGGTGTATTGTGTATTGCCAGAGGGGCGAGTTTGTCCCATCCGGCGATCAGCCATAAGCGATCGGCCATCAGCCATATGCCATTCAGAATTCACAACACTCTCGCCGGCCGTTTGGAAGAATTCGTTCCGCTGGTGCCGGGCAAGGTCGGCATGTACGTCTGCGGCGTCACGGTCTACGACCGCTCGCACATCGGCCATGCGCGCGCGATGGTCGTCTTCGACGTTCTCTACCGCTACCTGCGCTTTGCCGGCTACGACGTGACCTTCATTCGCAACTTCACCGACGTCGACGACAAGATCATTGCCCGCGCCAATCACGCCGGCATCTCGACCGACAGTTTGGTCGACACCAACATCCGGGCGTTTGCCGAGGACATCGCCGTGCTCGGCTGCTTGCCGCCGACGCTCGAGCCCCGGGCGACTCAGCACATCCCCGAGATGATCGCGCTGATCGAGAAGCTGATCGCCAAAGGACTGGCGTATCCCGCCGACGGTGACGTCTACTTCGCGGTCGACAAGTTGCCCGGCTACGGCAAGCTATCCAAGCGCAACCTCGACGACATGCAAGCGGGGGCACGCATCGAAGTCGACGAGCGCAAGCATCACCCGATGGACTTCGCGCTGTGGAAGGCGAGTAAGCCGGGTGAGCCGTGGTGGGACAGTCCGTGGGGCAGGGGGCGGCCCGGCTGGCACATCGAGTGTTCGGTGATGGCGAGCAAGTACCTCGATCAGCCGTTCGACATTCACGGCGGCGGCAACGATCTGATTTTTCCGCACCACGAGAACGAGATCGCTCAGTCCGAGGGTGCGCATGAGCGCACCTTTGCGCGTTACTGGGTACACAACGGCATGGTGACCATCGACCGCGAGAAGATGTCGAAGTCGCTCGGCAACTTCATGACCGTGCAAGCGGCGTCGCAGCGCGTTGGCGGCGAAGCTGTGCGGCTGTTCGTGATCGGCACGCACTACCGCAGCCCGCTCGATTTCGCCGTCGAGCGGCTCGACGACGCTGCGGGCAACGTGACTCGGATCTACGAGACTCTCGCGCGCGCCGATGCCGCGCTCGGGAGCGAGGTGGTGCCGGCCGACGCGGCCGTCGTGGCCGAGTTTCGTGCGGCGATGGACAACGACCTCAACACCGCCGGTGCGCTCGGCGTCATCTTCGACACCCTGCGCGCTTTGAATCGCGCACTCGACCAGGACGATCTGCCGAAGGCGGCGCCGTTGCGCGTCGCGCTGCGCGAGATGTGTGGTGTCCTCGGTTTCGCGCAAGCCGACGCGAGCGCATGGCTGGAGCGCGCGCGCCGCGCCCATCTCGATGCGACCGACGTGAACAGCGCCGCCGTCGAGCGCCTCATCGCCGAGCGCAACGACGCCCGCAAAGCCCGCAACTTCAAACGCGCCGATGAAATTCGCGCGCAACTCAAAGAACAGGGCATCGTGCTCGAAGACACGCCGTCGGGAACGAAGTGGAAGGTTGAGAAGAGTTGAAAGCGAAAAGGTGAAAGTGGAAAGCCAGAGAGGCTGAGAAGAGTTGAAAGTGGAAAGCTGAAAGTGAAGAGCCAGACATCCATGCTGAGGTCGAGTCGCCAACGTGTCCTCTGGCTTTCCACTTTTCACTTTCAGCTTTCAGCTTCCCTTCCGCGTCCCCTCTGGCTTTCCACTTTTCGCTTTCAACTTTCCACCGCTTGTTCCGTAGCAGTTGAACGGAGGCGCGATATGTCGAAGCGTTTCGAGGAGTTGATTGTCTGGCAGAAGGCGCGGGAGCTGACCGGTGTGATTTACGAGCTGACCCGGGGTCGGGAGTTTGAGCGCGATTTCGGTCTGAGGGATCAGATTCGGCGGGCAGCGGTGTCCGTGATGTCCAACATCGCCGAGGGCTTTGAGCGCGGCAGCAACGCTGAGTTCGGTCGTTTTCTGGTGATCGCGAAAGGTTCGTGCGGAGAAGTGCGCTGCCAACTGTACGTGGCCGTCGATCAAGGCTATATCGATGCTGCGACGTTCAAGCGCACGTGCGAGCGCGCCGAGGAAGTATCGCGAATGTTGCAGGGGCTGAATCGGAAAGTGAGGATGAAGGCGAAGGTTGCAGGATGAGGGTTGAAAGCTGAAAGTTGAAAGCCAAAAGCTAGAAGGTGAAAGCCGCCCGGCCAAGACTGAAGGAAGAAAGCTGAAAGCCAAGAGCAGCCCGTCCCGGCTTTTCGCTTTCGGCTTTGAACTTTGAACTTCAGCCCGGTCCGGCTTTCCACTTTCGGCTTTGGACTTCGAACTTGGGCTCAGCCCGTTTTGCTTTCCACTTTCAGCTTTAGACTTTGAACTGCCGGACGGCTATCGTCCGGCATCCGCGCCCGTAGCTCAGGTGGACTAGAGCGGCTGGCTTCGAACCAGTAGGTCGGGAGTTCGAATCTCTCCGGGCGCGCTTTTTTTCTTCGGAATGTCTTGGGCGCGACCCCTGCGAGGGGTGTCGCTCCTTGCCACTCGCAATCAAGCGCGCCGCGGGCGGATTGGAGCTGCGCCCAACGTCGAAATTCTGTGACGAGTGTGGCGCGGCGATAGCAGGCAGACGGCAATAGGCAGTTCCCCTCCGCCCCTAACAACCAACAACCTAACAACGAACAACCTTCCCTCTCGCCATCCATTCTGTCGCTTTACTCTGGTCGGCTTGGTAGAAGCGCGGGCGACGACCGCGAGGGAGGGAATGCGATGGTACGCTATCTATGGCTGGGGCTTCTGCTGCTGATCGTGAGGGTCGGCGCCGTGAACGGGCAGACGACGGCGTTCACCTATCAAGGGCAACTGACGGACGGTGCTGCGCCCGCGAACGCGACCTACGACTTGCAGTTCAAGTTGTTCGACGCCGCGAGCAACGGAACACAAAAGGGCGGCACCAACACCAAGGACAACGTCAGCGTCGCCAACGGCTTGTTCACTGTGCAGCTCGACTTCGGCGCCGTGTTCGACGGCAACGCACGCTATCTCGAGCTCGGCGTACGCCCTGGGGCCAGCACGGGCGGGTATCAGATGTTGCTGCCGCGCCAGGCGCTCGCCCCGGCGCCGTATGCGCTGTTTTCTGCCGCGCCGTGGGTGACCAACGGCGGCAACGTCTCCTTCACCAACGGCAACGTCGGCATTGGGACAGCGAGCCCGCTAACGAGATTGCATGTTGCTTCGGGCGCCAGCGACATCCTCCCGCCGCGCATCGAGTCTTCGGGTACAACTGGCTTCGCAGCCGGCTGGGATTTCTATCAGGGGGCCGTGGGCAAAGGCTATGTGGGGGTGCCAGATTCCGCGGCGGATATAGGTGCTGGGGAGCTGGTGGTATTTGGAGGGGCGGGGACCAAGACGTCGCTTTGGGCCGGAAGAACTCGAAGCGTCACACTCGACATCGGCGGCAGGGTCGGCATTGGGACAGCATCCCCCACCGGAACGTTGACCGTCCGGGCACCCTCCCTAGCTGACAATATTTTTGAAGTCTACGACGCGACTGGTTTCTTTAAGTTTGTTGTAACTAGCGAGGGTTACGTGGCTCTCGCGACGCTTCGTCCTGAGGCTTCCACCAAACACATTTGCTTCAACAGCGGCTTCTTGTCTCAGTGCTCTTCCGCCGCCGAATACGTCCCCACCGTGGCAAGCGATTTGGGTGATCCAGAACCGGGAGACTTGGTCAGCATCGTCGGCGTCAATCCCTACGGCGATGAGCATGCCCCCTTTGCCGTGGGCAAATCCACCCAGGCATGTGACCAGAATCTCGTCGGCTTCCTGCTCAAACCCGAGCTCAGTGCCGACGGCAACAAACTCAACGACCATTATCTGCCACTCGCCATCTACGGCTACTTTCCTGCGAAGGTCACACTCGAGAACGGGCTGATCAAGCGCGGTGACCCGATCACGTCGAGCTCGAAGCCGGGCTATGGGATGAAAGCCATCAGCGCGTGCAAGATCATCGGCTATGCGTTGGAAGATGCGGACCGCGAAGGAACAATTCAGGTTTTCGCACAGCAGTCCGAAAGCGCCGCCCCAGAGGTCGCCGCGTTGCGGAGCCAGGTGCGCGCGCTGCGCCAGGAGAACGCGGTGCTCGCCGCGCGCCTCGAAGCGATGGCGGAGCCGAATCGCGCGCTCGAGGCGCGTCTCAGCGCGCTGGAGCAGGCGCTGGAGCGACACACTGAGGTTCGCCAAGCAGGCTTGTCCTCGTCGCTCGGTAACGGATTTTGAACGGATGAACGCAACCGCTACGAGCTCGATGCCGGGGTGATCGAGCGTGAACCGGACCGCGCGCGCCGCGCTAGCCTCTGGTGCCCTTCTCGCGTGTGCCGCCATGGTGGTTGCGCAAAGCGGCGGCGCGTACACGTTGTCATGGTTCACCGTGGACGCGGGGGGTGGCACGAGCAACGGAGGCAGTTATGCGGTCGGCGGCACCGTCGGGCAACATGATGCGGGACTACTGAGCGGCGGCACGTATGCCGTTGGCGGCGGCTTCTGGTTTGGCATCCCGACGGGTGCTGTCCCGACGCCAACCAATACCTTCACACACACCGCAACGGTTACGCGGACGCGCACGCGCACCGGTACGCCGACGGCGACATCGACGTACACACCGATATTCACGCCGACGCGCACTCACAGCGCGACGCGGACAGCGACGCGGACCAGGACGGCCACGGCAACCCTCGTTTCAACCAACACACCGACGAGCGCCGCGACCGCGACGTCAACTCGCACGCCGACCCATACGCAGACCCGAACCGTGAGGGAGACACAAACGGCTACGCTCACGCCAACCCGAACCAATGTGCCCACAGCACCACCAACCGTCGCGCCCAACACCCCGACACCGACGGCCACCGCGACCGCAACGGCGACCACGGTCCCCACCCATACGCCGACTGACACCGCACCCATCACGCCAACCGCAACGGCATCGGGTACCGCCACGCTGGTCGCCAGCGCTTCGCCCACCGCGGCGACACCGACCACACCCGCCACTCACACACCGATGCGAACCGCGACGGCGTCTCCCTCCGCGACCACCGAACCAACGCCATCGCCTACGCCGAGCGCCACGGCCACCATCGCGACTGTCCGCGGCGATGCCAACTGCGATGGTCGCGTCGGCGCGGCGGATCACACCGCGCTCCGCCTCCAGATCGTGAGCGGACAACGGGCCGTGTGCGGAGGCGATGACGTCAACGCTGACGGCGTCGTCGACAGCGCGGACATTGCGCCGCTCACCCAAGCGATATTCGCGGAGCGCTAGGAGTGCTACAGGGACTTCGCGAAGGAATGGCGGAAGCGGTCAGCTTGGGGCGCGCGCACGAGCGGCCCGTTTTCCGCCTCGGAGTCGCGGTTGCAAGGAAGTGGGCTGATGGCGTGCGCAGCCGGCTCGATATCTCGGCGGGGTGTCCCGCATCTCCGCGCGTGCGTTTGACAGGCGGGCAAAGGTCAAGATACTTCGCCGCGACGATGAATGAGTTCCTCCGATCCACGTTCCGTGACGTGCCCATCGCGGTTGCGCTTCTGGTCGTCATCGTCGCACCGCCAGCCGTGAACGCCGACGGCGCGCCAGAGTGCCCGCAGACGATCGACTGTGTTGCCGGAAACCCCTTCACCGAGTTGGGTGATTCCGATTGCAACTGGGTGCTGGACCTGCGGGACCTCACCCTGCTGTTGCGAGCGCCATTCTGCGACACGTGCAAGACCTGTATGTCGAAGGACGCCAATGCCGACGGGCGCGTATCGGTCGCCGACGTTACGGCGTTGATTCAGATCTTGGCGCGTCCGCGGACGTCCACGCCTACGCGGACCTTCATTCCTACGCCGACAACGACATCGACGCCAACCAGCGCGCCGGCCACGGCTACCCGCACGCCGACGGCGAATACTGCAAGGGATTACTCTTTCGCTTATGCCTTCGGCGGGCCCGGGTTCGTGATTACCCCATTGAGCCGACCGATTGGAACGGCGATCGATGCGAACGGTCATGTGTGGATCGCGGACGGCCACAATTACATACTCGAGTTCGATTCGACCGGCAGGTACGTGGACTACATCGGTGCGGGCGGCAGCAACCCAGGATATTTCGACACGCCGCGGGGGATTGCCTTTGATACCAACGGCAGTATCTACGTTGCCGACGCGGGGAACAACCGCATCCAGAAATTTACGTCGAGCGGACAGTTCCTCTTGCAGTGGGGGGCGACTGGGACCGCGCCGGAGAATCTCAGCCTGCCGTTCTGTGTCACCGTGCGAACCGGCGTCGTCTTCGTTTGCGATACCAATCGCAACAAAATGAAGCGATTCAGCACGAGCGGAGTATTCCAAGGGGAGTGGGGCGCCAGCGGCGATGGACCCGGAAAGTTCGATCAGCCGGTCGACATCGCCTTCGATTCTGACGGCTATGCCTACGTTGCCGACCTCGGCAACAACCGCGTGCAAAAGTTCGATGCGTCGTTCGAACACGTCCTCGATATCGGCACGACGGGCGCACCCAGCACGCAGCTCGATGGCCCAACGGGTGTCGCGTTTGGGCCCGACGGTCGCCTGTACGTCAGCGACTTCGGCGACACGATCAAGGTCTACGATACGGATGGCAGCTTCGTCGGTGCGGCCGGTGAACAAGGGAGTGGCCCGGGGCAGTTCAACGACCCGCGTGACGTGGCCCTCGATTCCGACGGCAACGTCTACGTCGCCGACACCAATAATAATCGCGTGCAGAAGCTCGATGCGGATCTGCGGCCGGTGTGGCAGCTCATCGATGCGTTGGTGGCGCGTTTCGCTTCTCCGGTCGCCATCGCGTATTCGGCGACGCAGGGGATACTCATCAGCGATACCGTCGGCGATCAGGCTCGCGTCGCATTCTTCCGCCCCAACGGCGAGTTCGATGGAGACATACGCATCGCAACGGGCGGTAGTGCCGGCTTGGCGCATGCCGGCGCGGGCATCGCCATCGCACCCAATGGCGACTTCTACCTTGCGGATTCGGCCAATCACAGCGTCGCGAAATTCAGTGCCGGACGGACGCTGCTCAAGTTTTTCGGCACGCCCGGTACCGGGCCTGGGCAATTCATGACCCCACGCGGCGTCGCGGTCGACGACATCGGCAATGTCTTCGTCGTCGATAGCGGCAACAATCGTGTGCAGAAATTCGATTCCAACGGAGTATTCCTGGACATCTGGGGAGGCTTCGGAACGGCCCCTGGTCAGTTCAATGCGCCACAATTCATCACCGTGTTCGGCGATCGAGTGTACGTCACCGACTCGGGCAACAATCGCGTCGAAGCGTTCAACCGCTCGGGCGACTTCCTGACGCAGTGGGGAGAAACGGGTGACGCGCCGCTGCAGTTCATGTCGCCGCGAGGTATCGCAGTCGATCGCGATGGCTATGTCTACGTGGTCGACTCGGGCAATGATCGAGCGCAGAAGTTCACGCCCAACGGCGGGTTCATCGTCAGCTTCGGCCATACCGCGCCCGGCCGTTATATCAATACGACCGGCGTCGCGGTTGCCGGCAACGGCGATGTGTTCGTGGTCAACAGCACAGAGAAGCGCGTTGTCGTGTGGCACGCGCCGCAGTGACGTGACGCGAGTGGATAGACTCTGGCCGCGACGCAGGTGACCGACCAGGCGAAGGCTAATCGCCTATGCACGGCTGGCGCCGCGCGTCAGAGGCCGAGAGCGCACCCCGCGGGCACGCAAGATCTGCTGCAGCGCTGACTTGTCGACCTTGCCCGTTAGTAGGTCGGGAGTTCGAATCTCTCCGGGCGCGCTTTCTTCTCTGGAAGGTCGATCACTTTGGCGGTAGTGCCAGCCGCAGCGTTTTTCGCGGCTAGCAAGCCCGGCGCCCGCCCGCGCTACACGAACCGGCGGCTTGCGCAGTAGGGCAGGGCGCGCGTAGAATCTCGACCGTGACAAACAGCCAACAAATCGGTGTCGAGTTTCGGTTGCCCGCCACGGTTCGGAAAAAGGGCAAGTGGTACGTGTCGTCATGCCAACCGCTCGACGTTCACTCGCAGGGACGCACGCGTGAAGAAGCTAGGAAGAACCTGGTCGACGCGCTGGTGTTCTTCCTAGAGAGCTGCTTCGAGCGTGGCACTCTCGCCGACGTGCTGCGCGACGCTGGCTTTGTGCGCGATGCTCGCAAGCCAGCACCGAGGGCGCGAGAGCCCAAGGCGACCGATGCGGTGACGGTTCCGTTGCGGCTCCGGATTCGTGGCCGGATATCATCTGCGTCTGCGAGTACCGGGGCAGCCGCGTGAGTCGGCTTCGGCCGGTCACGTGGAAGCAACTCCGCTGTGTCTTCGAAGGTGACGGTTTCAAGTTCAGCAAGCGCAGCCGCGGCGGCACAAGCCACTGGATTGGTGAGAAGCCAGGTGTGGCGCGTCCCATCGTCATCCCTGAGTATGACGAAGTAGGGCTCGACATCATCAAAGCAAACATGCGTACCGCCAGCATCTCGCGCGAGCGATTCTTGGACCTGCTCCGCCATTGTTGAATCATTGTTGTGATCCAGAGACCGCAGGGCCGGCCGCTCCGAGTCCGCAAGGAGCTTTTCAATCGTGATGAGCCGAAAGCGTAGCGCCCGGCTGAACAGCTGGATGGCCCCCAAGAAGCCAAGCCATGATATGGCGAAGAACCGTTCTCGTTTTGGGGGCCGGAGCGAGTGCAGAGTTTGGTTTCCCGTCCGGCTTCGAACTCCTTAGGCAACTCACATATCCATCACCCGACACCCGCAGCAATCCGGTCCTAACCCGATTGGCGGACTGCGGGTATGATCCTTCCACAATCACGCAATTTTCGATGGCGCTGGCGCATTCGGGCAAGACATCCGTTGATGCGTTTCTTGAGCATCGTCCCGACTTTCTCGAAGTTGGAAAGGCTGCAATCGCGTGTGCGCTCATCCCATGCGAGAGCGATGACCGTCTCTTCGATCGTTCGAAAGCTGCGCCGAGTTGGTATGACTACCTATACGACAAACTGAACGCCCCCCCGCAGAAGTTCGAAGGTAACCAACTCTCAGTGATCACCTTCAACTATTACAGGTCGCTCGAACACTACCTCACGACTGCCCTCGTGAATTCATATCGGATCTCTCGCGATGAGGCAGCAGATTTGGTGAGACGCTTTACACCAATTCTTCACGTTCACGGTGAACTTGCTCCTTACGCCCGACTGGACTCACCTGGCCGACCATACGACCCTTCCGCGAACGGTGCCACCGTCCGGTTGGCGGCCGAATCGATTCGCATCATTCACGAGACAGAGGCTGGGGACGCCTTTCGCGTAGCCATTGAGCGCCTCGGCGCTGCGGAACGAATCCTCTTTCTGGGCTTTGGGTACCACCCTACGAACCTGGCGCGGTTGAGAGTACGTGACCTTCCCCGGGTACCAGTCTGGGGCACGAGCCGTGGGCTGAGGAAGGCGGAATGGACTAGCGTCAAGGAGATGTTTGAGAACCACATCGAACTGGATCCCGGCGGTTGCGAGATTCTACCCTATCTCCCCGATACCGTGATGCTCGACAAATGACTCTCTACGCGGCCGATGCGCGGCCGAGCTTGACTCCGCGATTGGTGTCAGTACTGGTGTCAGCCGGTAACTGAGGACCGTGCGCAACGGTTAAAACGCCACGGATCGCCGTGTGCCATCAGTTCCAGGAGAGAACAAGAGTAGCGATGGCAGATCGTGACTTCACAGAGCAAGATCTCGTTCAGCTGGCGCGGCGTGGCGTGAAGATTGACGAAGCGCGACGGCAGCTCGAACTGTTGCGGCACCCTCCACCGTTCATACGTCTCGATCGGCCGTGTACCGCTGGCGACGGGATTCATGTGCTATCCGCTGCTGATGAGCAGGCTGCCGTGCGGCAGTACGCCGATGCCTGCGGCAGCGGGCGGGTCCTGAAATTCGTACCCGCATCGGGTGCGGCCAGCCGCATGTTCAGAACGCTGCTGTCGGCGCGCGATCGCGGCGGCGAGGTTCGCCGCGCTGAGACCGCGGCGCGGGCTGCGACGGGTGACGCTGCCGCGCAGGAGATGCTGGCCTTCATGGACGGCCTGACGCGTTTCGCATTTTGCGAGGACCTGCGCCGAGCGATGACGCGCGATGGGTTGGACCTCGACGCGCTCGATCGGGCCGGGTGGTTCGACGGGATTCTCGAGTATCTGCTGACACCAAAGGGCCTCGACTACGCGGCGCGACCGAAGGGCCTGCTGCAGTTCCACCGTTACGGGTCTGATAGTCGCACGCCGTTCGAAGAGCATCTGGTCGAGGCCGCGGCCTATGCTCGCGACCGTGACGGCCGTTGCCGGCTGCACTTTACCGTGTCACCTCAGCACCGCTCGGGATTCGTGCAACTGCTTGAACGCATCGCGCCGGTCTACGAGCGCGTCCATAACGCCCACTTCGAGGTCGACTTCTCAGCGCAGAAGGATTCCACCGATACGATCGCGGCGGAGATCGACGGCCGCCCATTTCGCACGATCGATGGTCAGCTCCTGTTTCGCCCGGGCGGTCATGGTGCACTGATCCAGAATCTCAACGACCTGCACGGCGATGTGATCTTCATCAAGAACATCGACAATGTCGTGCCCGATCACCTCAAGGCTGACACGATTCACTGGAAGCAAGTGCTCGGTGGCTACCTGGTGATGATGCAGCAGCGCATCTTCGCGCAGCGTGCCGCCTTGGCGGCCGACGCGAGGAAACCCGATGCGTTCGACGCCGCGATGCGTTTACTGAAGGAGCTGCACGTCTCGGTGCCGCCGACGCTCGCGGCTAGCGGTGGTGCGGCGTTGCGCGCCTTCCTGATTGAGCAACTCGACCGCCCGCTGCGGGTGTGCGGCATGGTGCGCAACACCGGCGAACCTGGCGGCGGCCCTTTTTGGGTGCGCGACCGGCGCGGGCAAGTCAGCGTGCAGATCGTCGAGAGCGCGCAGGTTGATCCCGACTCACTCGAACAACAGGCGATCTTCAGCGAGTCGACCTACTTCAACCCCGTCGACCTGGTGTGCGGCGTGCGCGACTGGCAGGGCCGGCCGTTCGACCTCACGCGTTGCGTCGACGCTGACGCGGTGTTCATCGCGCGCAAGTCGCAAGATGGCCGCGAGCTCAAGGCGTTGGAGCTGCCAGGATTGTGGAACGGGGCGATGGCCCAGTGGACGGCGATCTTCGTCGAGGTTCCGATCACTACCTTCAACCCGGTCAAAACAGTGAATGACCTTTTGCGCTCCGAGCATCAGCCGGTCTAAGCAGCCCGTTGGAAACAACACACTCGGCATCTCACGCACGGAACCCCTCTCCCGCATTGCCAGCGGGAGAGAGCCTGCCCTGAGCTTGTCGAAGGGGCGAGGGTGAGGGTTTCCTACGCCGGGTCAACAGGCCCGCTCGGCCTTGTGCCACAAGGCCGTCCGATGATGCGGTTCCCTCACCTCTCTCCTCTCGCGCTAGTATTGCGGGAGAGGAGGCCTTGGTGGTTCGGTGTTTCTCATGATGGTTTCGCGAGTTTCAAGGGGCTGCTAAGAAAGAACGCCACGCCTGGTTGACGAGGAGTTCAGTATGAAGGGCATTGTTCTCGCCGGAGGATCCGGCACTCGGCTGTACCCGCTGACCAAGGCGGTGAGCAAGCAACTCATTCCGATCTACGACAAGCCGATGGTGTACTACCCGCTCTCGACGCTGATGCTGGCGGGGATTCGCGAAATCTTGGTGATCACGACGCCGCACGAGCAAGAGGGATTCCGCCGACTGCTCGGCAACGGCGCTGAGTGGGGACTACGGATCGAATATGCCGCACAGGCGCGACCCGACGGCATCGCGCAGGCGTTTGTGATCGGCCGCGAGTTTATCGGGAGTTCGTCCGTAGCCCTCGCACTCGGCGACAACATTTTCTATGGCCACGGCTTTCCGGAGTTCCTGCGGCGCGCGGCCGAGCGCACCGACGGTGCGACCGTCTTCGGCTACTGGGTGCGCGACCCGGAACGCTACGGCGTGGTCGAGTTCGACGCTCAAGGCCGCGCCGTCGGCTTGGAAGAGAAGCCGAAGGCGCCACGTTCCGCGTATGCGGTGACGGGGCTGTACTTTTACGACAACCACGTCGTCGAGATCGCCAGCTCGTTGGCGCCATCAGCGCGCGGCGAGCTGGAGATCACCGACGTGAACATTGCTTACCTCAAGGCCGGCACACTGCACGTCGAAAAGCTCGGCCGCGGCATCGCCTGGCTCGACACGGGCACGCATGAAGCGTTGCTGCAGGCGTCGAACTTCATTCAAGCAATCGAGGAACGCCAAGGGCTGAAGGTCGCGTGCGTCGAGGAGATCGCGTACCGCATGGGCTACATCAGCGCCGCCGACGTCGCGCGCATCGCTAAGACCATGGAGCGCACGGCCTATGGTCAATACTTGCAGCTCATTCTCGAGCAGGAGAGCTGACGATGCGATTCGTGCGCAGCGAGCTGCCAGAGGTCGTCATCGTCGAGCCGGATGTCTTTCGCGACGATCGCGGATTCTTTCTCGAAACCTATCACGAGGGGAAGTATCGCGAGGGCGGCATCCCCGGTCCGTTCGTGCAAGACAATCACTCGCGCTCGACCCGCGGCATCTTGCGCGGGATGCATGCGCAGGAGCGGCATCCGCAAGGCAAGCTGGTGCGAGTGCTACAAGGCGAGATCTTCGATGTCGCGGTGGACATCCGTCGCGGGTCGCCGCGCTTCCGCCGCTGGGTCGGCATCGCTCTCTCGGCTGACAACTTCCGCCAGGTCTACGTCCCGCCAGGATTCGCTCACGGCTTCTGTGTGCTCAGCGAGATCGCCGAGGTCGAGTACAAATGCACCGACCTCTACGATCCATCCGATGAACTCCGCCTGCTGTGGAACGATCCAGACATTGCGATCGAGTGGCCCATCGCCGAACCGCTCGTATCACCGAAGGACGCGGCGGGTCAGCGGCTGGCTGATCTGATGGATCGGTTGCCGGTTTACTCGGAACGCGGGTAACGGGTCGGCGAGTGGCTAGCTATTGATGCGTGATCGGCGATTGCTGTTCGCGGCGACCTTCTTGCGCGCGTTGGTGACCGGCATGCTGGGCGTGCTGCTGGGCATCTATCTGGCGCAACGCGGTTTCAATCCTGCTGAAGTTGGCCTCGTGGTCGGTGTCGGGCTCAGTGGCGCGGCGGCCGCGACGTTTGTGGCGACCTGGTGGGGCGATCGGGTTGGGCGGCGGCGGATGCTGATCGGCGTCGCGACGCTTGGCGCGTGTGGCGCCGTCGGGGTGACGCTCGCATCGGAGATCGCCGTGGTGCTGGCGGCGGCGTTTCTCGGCATGCTGAACGGGATGGGACGCGACCGTGGTGCGGCGGTCATGATCGAGCAGGCGATACTGCCGGCAACCACGACCGACGCGCAGCGCACGCGCGCGTTTGCCTGGTACAACGTGCTGCAAGACATCGGACATGCGCTGGGCGGCATCCTCGCCGGGCTGCCGACGTGGCTGCAGAGCGGTTGGTTGGTGGCGCCGCTGCCCTCGATGCAAACGGTGTTGGCGATCTATGCCGCGGTCATGGTGGCGGTCGCGTTGCTGTATGTGGGGCTGTCGCCGGCAGTCGAAGCGGCGCAGGGGCAAGGCGCGACGCGCATCGCGCCTGCCACGCGTCGCGTGCTGTGGCGGCTCTCTCTGCTGTTCGCGCTCGATGCCGTAGCCGGTGGGTTTCTGACCTCGGCGCTGTTGGCGTTTTTCTTCTACGAACGATTCGGCGTGAGTGCAGGCGCACTCGGGCTGTTGTTCTTCGGGGCGCGAGTCGCCAACGCGTTCTCGCACTTCGGTGCGGCGTGGTTGGCGCGCCGCATCGGGTTGGTGAACACGATGGTCTTCACGCACGTGCCGTCGAGTCTGTTGCTGGTCACCGTGCCGTTCGCGCCGACTTTCACCGTGGCGGCGCTGCTGTTTCTGCTGCGCGAGGGTTTGGTCGAAATGGACGTACCGACGCGACAGTCGTACGTGATGGCGGTGGTGCGCGCGAACGAGCGCACGCTGGCGTCCGGGGTGACGAACCTGGTGCGTGTCGCGGGCTGGGCCGTGGCGCCGGCCTTCGCGGGGGTGTTGATGCACGGCGGATCACTGGCGGTGCCGCTGTACATCGCTGCGGGGATGAAGATCGCATACGACGCGCTGCTCTATGGCGCCTTCCGCTACGTGAAGCCGCCGGAAGAGGTCGAGGCAGGGATGAGTGCATGAGCGCGATCGTGTATTGATTGGCGCGTGCACAACGCCGCGAGTCCGAGCCCAACGCCCACCGCTGCAGTGACGATCCGCGCAGCGCCGCGGCTGTTTACACTGCCGCTGCTACTGTGCGCGCTCGGCAACTTCCTGCAAGGCCTGGCGTTCAACCTCTACCTGCACCTGCCGGGTTTCTTGAAGCAACTCGGCGCCGGTGAAGTGCGGATCGGCGTGATCTTCGGTGTGACGGCGGCGATGGCGATCGTGGTTCGACCGTGGCTCGGGCGCGCGATGGATGAACGCGGGCGGCGCACGATGATCCTGGCGGGCGGCGTGCTCAATGTCGCGGTCTGTTTGCTCTACCTCACGGTGCACAGCTTGGGTGTGTGGGTCTACGTGGTTCGGCTTGGCCACGGGATTGCCGAAGCCACGTTGTTCGCGGCGTTCTTCACGCTGGCGGCGGATCTTGTGCCGGCGGCGCGGCGCACTGAAGGCATCGCTCTGTTCGGCGTATCGGGGATGCTGCCGATTTCGCTGGGCGGTCTGCTCGGTGACGTGATCCTGGCGCATGCGGACTACTCGGCGTTGTTCGCGGCGGCCGCGGTACTCGCGGCCGCATCGTTGCTGGTCTCGCTGCCGTTGCGCGATCAGACTCTGCCGCCGGATGAATTGCCCAGTCGCGGCTTCTTCGCCGCGGTGGTGCAGGGCAACCTGTTGCCGGTGTGGTTTCTCGGTACGGTCTTCGCGACGGCAATCTCGTCGTACTTCACCTTCGTGAAGACCTTCGTGATGACGGCGGGCATCGGCACGGTCGGGGGGTTCTTTACCGCGTACGCGTTGAGCGCCACCGTGCTGCGGCTATTCTTCGCGTGGCTGCCGGAGCGCATCGGTGCGAAGCGCGCGTTGCTCGCAGCCCTGGGCGCGCTCACGCTTGGGTTGGTATTGCTCGCGCACGCGCAGCACGCCGGCGAGATTCTCGTTGCTGGCAGCCTGTGCGGGCTTGGACATGGCTTCGTGTTCCCGATCTTGTCGTCGTTGGCGGTGGCGCGCGCGCGCCCGGCCGAGCGCGGCGCGGCGCTGTCGGTGTTTACCGCGTTGTTTGATGCGGGCGCGCTGATCGGTGCCCCGGCAATGGGCGCGATCATCAACCTGAGCAGCTACGCGACGATGTTCGCATCCGCCGCCGCGCTGGTGGTGCTCGGAACGCTGGCGTTCGTTGTGTGGGATCGCGGAAGCGGGTGAGTCGGCGTCCGTTGACTGGGCAATTCTGCTGCGCGTCGGCAAGAGCCTGCTTCGACGCCATCGTCTAGCGACCACGCAGATCGCTGTGTTCAGTTAACACAAAGCGTGTGGTATCATCCGCGCCGTGGATGCGGGCGAGCAAACCGGCCTAGGCGTCGGCCCTGGTGCCGGCGATGTGATGGTGGCGGGCACAACACGCCAAGCGGCGCTGCGTGAACTCATTGATCGTGCGGCTATTCACGATATCCTCCTGCGCTATGCGCGTGGTGTCGATGCGCGGGAGTTGGAGAGCGTCGCTGCGTTGTTCGTTGCCGGCGCTGCATACAGCGGTCGGCTAGGCATCGGCACAATCGAGACCGCGCTAGCTCGTTTGCGGATTAGCCTCGGTCGTTTTCAGCGTACGATGCACGTTGTCGATCATCAACTCATCGAGATCAATGGTGACCGAGCCGACAGCGAGACCTACGCGACTGCCTACCATCGCCCTATTGGCAGTGCCCCGACCGATTTCACGGTTGGCGTGCGCTACCTCGACGCGTTGGCCCGGCGCGGCGGCGCGTGGTTGATCACGCGGCGCGTCGTAGAGATGGAGTGGCAGCGCCATGCGCCGGTCAACACGGTCAGCGAGCAACACAGTGAAACATTTTCTTGAATGAGGTGCGCGGCTATGGGCGGATGGCAGGCGGGTGCGCGGGGACACGGATGGTGGTGCTTGAGTCGGTCGTTGTCTATAAGAGAGTCCGCAACACGACCGCAACAAGCGGGAGGGCATGACGTGCTGAGCAAGGGCTGGCAGAACCGAGCGGTGGTTCGGACTATTGCGATCGTAGCAGCCCTGAGTGTGACGGCCGCGTGTTCGCCGTCGGGAAAGAATGCGGCGAGTGCGGAGAAGGAGCGCGCGGGTGTCGCCTACCTCACGCGGTTCGTACCGTTGACCCAGGCATTGCAGACGCATCGGAGTATGGCGATGGGTTTCGTCGCCGGCGATACTTTGGTGGAATTTGGCCCGATCGAGGAGCGCATCGCCTCGGGGCTCACGACCTTTAGCCGCTTCGATCAACAGCACAACGAGCTGGAAGGGGTGCGCGAGCGCTGGACGCCGCTGCACAAACAGATTCGTGATTTGATGGAATCGTGGCGTGAGCGGCCGCGCGAATGCTTTCAGGAACACACCGAAGTGATCGCTGCGGCGTTGGCGTTTGCGACCTACATCGGGGACACTTCGACGCTGCACCTAGACACGAACGCGGATGTGCATGCGCTTGCCGATGCGGCGATCACCGTGATTCCGGACCTCAGCGAGGCCGTGGGGCAAGTCCGGGACATGGTCGCGGCAATGACTGGGGGGATGGGAGCCGTGGTGCGCGAGGAAGAGAAGACGCTGTTGGAGCGTCAGCTCAAGAACATCCGCAAACAGCTCGATGCCATCAAAGCCGACTACGAACAGGTGTACTCCGTCGATGAGAAGATGCGCTCGCTACTCGAGCCGCAGCGGGAAGTCGTGGATCAGGTCATGGCTCCGGTGCTCGACCGGATTGAGCATCAGGTGATCGGCATGGAGTACGTGACGATGCCGACGGACGACTGGACCCCCAAGGCCACTGTAGCCGTCGAAGCCATCCAAGCGCTCCACGATAAATCGCTGGCGGTGTTGCAAGCGCGACTGAGCGCGCACAAGTAGCATTCGCGAAATTCGAGGCGGTGTGGGAGTCGCTGTGGACACCTCCACCGCCTCGATTGATCTGTTGGGTCACTTGCCCATGCGCGTTAGTTGTCCCGCGTCGAATAAGGCGGTGTCGACCGGGACGCGGCGATCGAACGGCGACTTCGGAGTCAACTTCGCTCCAGCGAGCGTGGCGCGGTGCATCTTGAAGTTCTCCGCCAACGCCCAGGCCTGTGTCGAAGCCGGAACGGTTTCGTCGTCCGGTCTGGGGCCGGTCGCCTGGTTGATGCGTGCGATGACGTGATACGTCAACACGTGCTCGCCCGACCACGCGAACTTCTGGTGATATGACCCGTCCCAGGTTTCGGCGTCGATCCACAACACGACACGGCCATACAGATAGTACTTGTCGCGCGGCTTACCCTCGATGATCCAGATCGGTCGGCGTGCGAGCCCGGCTTCAGTTGGTGCCCAGGGCAAGCCCTGCCACCCGTCGGTCTGGTAGCCGTAGTACCCTTGGCGGTTAGTGAGAACCTCCCAGCCGCCACTCGCAACCTGGCGCGGCTTGACCTGATGCGCGGCTGAATCGGGGTCGACGATGCGCAGCCCTTCGCGCTGTTCGACCACGCGCCATTCGAAGTCCTCCGGCTTGCCATCAAAAAAATAGCCGTCGTCGGCGGAGATGTCCGACCCGAGATAACCATCCGAGCGGTTGGCCGGGCTGACCGCGCGCACGCGGCGCAACGCCGGAATAAACGCCCACTGCGAGTCGCGCTTGTTGGGGTCGCGGTAACGCCACCCCAACGCGGCGGTGCCCTGCAGGTCACTCGGACTCAATGCCAAGGCGAGAGTCTGGGACTGCAGATCCTGCGGGTTGTCAGTGCGGTACTTGGTGGGTTCGCCATCGTAGAACTTGAACCATCCTTCCGCGCCGAGTTCACGCTCAACACCCTTGCGATTAAACATGATCAGCTTCGTGTTTGTGTGAGCGCTGCCGCCGTACCAAACGGCGAGGAACTGGTTCCAGACAATCTTGACTCCCGCCTGCGGATCCTTGGGGTCGATGTCGGGAAACGGGATACCGTAAATGTAGGCCGGTTGCTGCCCGGTAGTGCGGTCGACGATCGTTCCGCGGTCGTTGACGGTCAGCGTCTGCGCGTTGTGCTTCGTAGCGTCAACAAAGCTCTGTTCCCAGATCTGGCCTCCGAGTGGATACGATACGATTCGGTTAACGTATTCACCCTGCTCGTAGTGACGCAGGAGTTCCTCCGGTAGCATGCCCTTGGCGAGATCCGCGCTCGATTTGTCGAGGACGTCGCCGACCTGCAAGCCGCCGCTTGCGCCGCTTCGGGCGCGTGGGGCGGCGGCGGGCGCGACGGGAGCGGGAGCGCTGACTTCGGGCTCCGTCGTGGGAGTGGCTGGCGCTGGCTGCGCCGTTGCCGTCGCCACGGCGGGCGCGGCCGCCGGAGCGGCGGCCGGTGCTGGCTCGATTGGTTCGGCCGCAACTGGCGCTGTTGGTGCCGCGGTCGGCGGAGCGGGTCGTGCGGTCGGGGGTGCAGGCTTAGGCGGCTCCGGCGCACGTGGTGCCGGCGGCGGTTCACTCGCCGGCGCGGCGGCCGCTACTTGTGCCGCGGGTGCCGGCGCCGCCGGTGCGGGTGCAACAGGTGCGGGTGCTGCGAGTACAGGCGCGGCGGGTACAGGCGCCACAGGTGCGGCCGTTGCGGTACTCGGGCCGACGAGCACTGCGCTGCGAGCCCAGATCCAGCCCTGCTGACCGTTTGCGGTTTGCACGTGATAGTAGCCGCCCTGCGGCGCGGGTTCGAGCAGCTTGAGTGGCTCGGACGCTTGCACCAAGCGCACCGGCGCCTCTTGCGTCGACGGGCTCGATCGTAGGTTCGTGCTCGACAGTAGCTTGAGCGTCTTCCCCACACCGGCGGTGCCGCCGGTAGCGAGATTGAGGTTGCGAGCCCATGCCCAGCCTTCCTCGCCGCGCGCCGTGCGCACTTTGTAGTAGCCGCTCTCAAATTCGAGCCCGACGAGTTCGACATGCTCACCGCGCGCGAGCACACGCAACGGTGCGCGTGCCATCGATGGCTCCGGACGCAAGTTCGATCCGCGCTCTACCGTGGCGGATTGCGCCGTTGCCGATCCGGTTGAGAGGAGGAGACACAAGAGCGCTTGCATCAAGATCGCGGATATCGAGCCCAGTAACTTCATGGAATTTTCCCCTTTCGCTGGTCCGACCATTTTCGGCCGCCCCTACGCCGAGTCGGCCCCGACACGGCGCAGCACTAGTCAGACAGCAAGGCACGCGCCAAGGCTTCTTGCCCTGACGTATCTGCTCCGCACTGTGACGAAACGGTTGCCACCAGTGACAACCACGTGCCTGGAGGGAGAGTTCGTGACGATGACGCGGATAGATGACTGACTGGGTGCCCAAGTAGCATTTGCGAGGCTCGGGGCAGTGGGGAGGACCGCCACCACCCCGAGCGAACTATCGGTTCACTTGCCCATACGCGTCAGCTGTCCCGCATCGAACAGGGCCGTGTCGACGGGGATGCGTCGATCGTACGGGGCCTTCGAATTCAATCGGGCTCCGGCCATCGAGGCGCGATGCATCTTGAAGTTCTCTGCCACCACCCAGGCCTGGGTGGCGGTTGCGATGATCTCGTCGTTGGGCGCGGTGCCGGTCGTCTGGTTGACGTGCCCGAGGACCTGGTAGGTCAGCACGTGCTCGCCGTTCCAGCTAAACTTCTGGTGGTACGAGCCGTCCCAGGTTTCGGCGTCGATCCACAGCACCACGCGACCGTAGAGGTAGTACTTGTCATGTGGCTTGCCTTCGATGACCCAAAGCGGCCGGCGCGCCAGGCCACCTTCGGGCAGCGCCCACGGTAGGCCGGTCCAACCATCGGTCTGGTAGCCGTAGTATCCGTCGCGATTTGTAAGCACCTCCCAACCGCCGCCGGCAATTGGCCGCGGCTTGATTTGATGTGCCGCAGCCGCCGGATCGACCACGCGCAACCCTTCACGCCGGTCGACGACGCGCCATTCGAACTCTTCCGGTTTGCCGTCGAAGAAGTTGCCGTCGTCGGCGTCGATGTCCGACCCGAGGTAACCGTCCGAACGATTCGCTGGGCTGACAGCTCGTACGCGCCGCAGCGCGGGAACGAACGCCCACTGCGAGTCCCGCTTGTTGGGGTCGCGATACCGCCATGACAGCGCCGCGGTTCCCTGCATGTCGCTCGGACTCAACGCGAACGCAAGGAACTGTGACTGCAGATCTTGCGGGTTGTCCGTGCGATACTTCGCTGACTCGCCGTCGTAAAACTTGAACCACGCCTCTGCGGCAAGCTCTCGCTCGACGCGATTGGCGCTCAGCATGATCATCTTCGTTCTCTGGTGAACGCTGCCGTTGTACCAGACGCCGAAGAACTGATTCCACACGACCTTGACGCCAGCGTGCGGGTCATTGGCGTCGATGTCGGGGAAGGGGATCCCGTAGACGTATGGGGGTTGCTGACCGGTGGTGCGGTCGATGATCGTTCCGCGGTCGTTGACCGTCAGCGTCTGTGCGTTGTGCTTGGTGGCGTCGACGAAACTCTGTTCCCAGATCTGACCCCCCAACGGATACGGAACAATTCGATTCTCGTACTCGCCCTGCTCGTAGTGACGCAGGAGTTCCTCCGGCAACATTCCTTTGGCGAGTTGTGCGGTCGACTTGTTCAAGACGTCGCCGACTTGCAGACTCCCTGTGGTCTCCTTTTGGGCGCGTGGGGCGGGGACGGGTGCCGCGGGGGCGCTGACGGCCGGTTGCGTTGTCGGCGTGGCGGGCGCCGTGGTTGGCGCAGCGAGGCGTGCAGTCGGTGGTGCAGGCATAGGCGGCTCCGCTACGCGTGGTGCCGGCGGCGGTTCACTTGCCGGTGCGGCGGCCGCGACTTGTGCGGCGGGTGCCGGCGCGACCGGCGCCGCAGGTAGCGCGGCCACGGCGGTACTTGCGCCGACGAGCACCGCGCTCCGGGCCCAGATCCAGCCCCGCTCACCGTCTGCAGTTTGAACATGGTAGTAGCCGCTCTGCGGCGCGGGTTCGAGCAGTTTCACCGGCTCGGACGCTTGCACCAAACGCACCGGGGCCTCCTGGGTCGATGGACTCGACCGCAGGTTCGTGCTCGACAGCAGCTTGAGCGTCTTCCCCGCACTGGCCGTGCCGCCGGTGGCGATGGTGAGGTTGCGAGCCCACGCCCAGCCTTGCTCGCCGCGTGCCGTGCGCACTTTGTAGTAGCCGCTTTCAAATTCGAGTCCGACGAGTTCAACGCTCTCGCCGCGCGCGAGCACCCGCAGCGGTGCCCGCGTCATCGATGGCTCCGGGCGTAAATTCGATCCACGCTCGACCGTAGCGGATTGCGCAAAGGCTGACCCCGTTGATAGGATCACGCACAGAGACGCTTGTATGACTATCGTAGATATCGAGCTGGAGAACTTCATTGAGCTTACCCCTTTCCCTGGACTGCCCGTTCAAGCTCGTGCCTGCGCGGAGTCGGTCCCGACACGGCGCAACACTCGTCAAACAGCAAGGCACGCGCCAAGGCCGCGTGGGCTCACACCGCCGCTCTCGAGGTGGCGCACTGTGACGAAACGGTCGCTGGCAGTGACAAACTTGTGCATTGGGGCGATCGTCTGCGCGCTCCTCGGCTACGCGGAAGTGGCGGGTGCGGGCGATCTGGCTGCCTTGGACAAGGAGTACGGCTTTCGCGGTGCTCACTTCGGCGATGGCCTGGAAGTCCTGAAGGGCGCCAAGAGTGTCGGCGAACGGGGTGCCTGCGAGAGAGCCTACGTGCGGCCGTCTGACAAATTGGAATTTGATGGCGTGCACCTTTCGGGCATCGAGTATTCGCTCCAGAACGGCCGCCTCACGGTGGTATCGCTGCTTGCCGCCCCGGAAGCGTGTCCGAAGCTCTATGCCGCTCTGACGCGCGCATACGGTGAGGACGGCTCGAAGCAAGCGGCAGCAGTGGCGGCACAAGCATTCTGGACGGCGACGTGGACGGGTGAGCGCGTGCGGATGGATGTCGTCGGTCCCACCGGCTGCACAGTGACGATCACCGCGCCGGAAGAGGCCATTCTGGAAGAACGTCAGTGCCGCGAAGATGACCGGCTCGATGCCGGCAAGGGACCGTAAATCATTGCCGTAACGCAGACCGTGCGCTGGAACGACTCCGGTGGCTGACAACAAGGTCGCCTTCATTACGGGCGCTAGCCGCGGCATCGGACGCGGCTGCGCACTCGAACTGGCGAAGCGTGGATTCGATCTGGTACTAACGGCTCGCACTGTGAGTGGTCGCGAGCGCTACGATCACTCGTCGACAGTGAAGAAGACGGTTACCACACCGCTACCCGGCAGCTTGGAGCAAACGGCGAGCGAGGTGCGCGCGATCGGCGTTGCGGCCGCGGTCGTCAAGCTCGATCTTTCGCTGCGCACTGACTGGGCCGCCGCAGTACAGGCGGCGCTCGAGCGCTTCGGCCGCATCGATGTTCTGGTAAACAACGGCCGCTACGTTGGACCCGGACACATGGACGCGTTCGAAGACACGCCGGTCGAATTGATCGAGCAGATGTTCTTGTGCAACGTGTTTGCGCCGCTGCACTTGATCAAGCTGTGTCTGCCGGCGATGAAGCAGCAAGGTGGCGGCACCGTGATCAACATCACCTCGACGGCGGGCGAGCGTGAGACGCCGGCCGCGATCGGCGCGGGTGGTTGGGGCCTTGGCTATTCGGTCACCAAGGCCGCGTTCAATCGCATGGTGCCAGGACTGGCAAAAGAGCTGCGCAAGGAAAACATCGCGGTGATCGGCCTCATGCCGGGCTTCGTCGCCACCGAGCGGATGACGATCGACCTGGCGGAGCACGGCTTCGATGCTTCCAAGGCGTTGCCGGTCGACAACCCCGGCCGCGTCTGCGCGATGCTGGCGACGGCGAAGGACCCGATGTTCTTCTCGGGCCGCGACATCTACGGGCCGACCTTCTTCGCCGAGCACGCGTTGACGACCTTCTGAAGCCGGCCTCCTGGGAAGCGACAGCGACATTGACAGCCCCCGCCACGGCGGATACGAACAAGCGTTAGTTTCGTGAGGACGGGGGACAGGCCGATGCCACAGAACGTTCCGGAGTTTCAATTCAGCGACGATGCGCTGAAGCTGCGCCAATGCGTGTACGAGCATTGGTGCGCGCGTGGCCATGGGCCGAATCTGCGTAGCGCGCACGAGGCCACTGGATTGTCGCGCGCGCAAATCCTCGAAGCGTACAAGCAACTCGATCTCGGCATCATGTGCATCGTCGATCAGGAGACGCAGAATTTCAATCTACTCAAGGCGCCACCGTTTTCCAGCTATCCGAGCCAGGCGCAGATTTTCCTCGACGGCAAGTTTCACTGTTACGCCGGCTGCGCGATGGAGTCGCTGGCCATGTGCATGATGCCGCCGCTCGCCGGCAAGGAACTGCGTATCGAAGGCTATTGCGCCTGTTGCCTGCAAGCGATCACCGCGATCACCAAGGACGGTGAAACGCTTTCGCACTCGCCCGCCACACTGATGATCCATGTGAGCCTGAGCCCACGCGAGTGGAACAAGACCAACATCGTGCCGATGTGCGACGCGATGAACTTTGTGCTGAACCCGGAGCACGCGATTGCGTACGAGAAGCAGATGGGCCGTCGCGGTGTCCTGTTCAGCATGGAGCAGGCGCGCAAGTTCATCACCGGCACCGGCAAGGCGCGGATGTGGCAGTACGACCGCATCCCCGACTACATGCGTCCGCAACGCATCATCGACGGCATCCGTGCCTTGGGTGTGGACGTGAGCGGTTGGGGCGAGTGAAGAGAGGGCGAGAGACGCAATGGAATTTGGACTGTTCGTTCAAGCGCACGTACCCAAGCACGAAATGGAAGCCGATCCCGTCGGTGCGGAACACACGCGCCTGATGCGCGAACTGGAACTCGCCGAGCACTGCGACCGCCACGGTTTCAAGTACGTGTGGTCGGTCGAGCATCACTTCCTGGAAGAGTACTCGCACATCTCGGCGTCGGAGATTTTTCTGCCCTACGTCGCGGCGCGCACCAAGCGCATCCACGTCGGCTCGGCGATCTACAACATCACGCCGCCGGTGAATCATCCGGCGCGCATAGCAGAGCGCGTCGCCATGCTCGATCACCTCAGCGAAGGGCGCTTCGAGTTCGGCACCGGACGCGGTTCGTCGAGCACCGAGTTCAAGGGCTTCCGGATTCCCGATGGCGACACCACCCGAGCGATGTTCGACGAATCGTTGGGCGAAATTCTGCGTATGTGGCGCGAGACCAAGTACGCCTACGATGGCAAATACTTTTCGATGCCTGAACGCAACGTGCTTCCCAAACCGTACAGCAAGCCGCATCCGCCGATCTGGGTCGCCTGCGGCAGCCCGTCGACGTTCGAGAAGGCGGCGCGACTCGGCTTGGGCGCGCTCTGCTTCAGCCTGGGCTCACCCAAGGATTTCGAGCCGCTGATCAAGGTCTACAAAGACAACATCAAGCATGCCGAGCCGGTCGGCGAATATGTGAACGACAACGTGGCGTGTGTCACGCAGCTCGTCTGTTTGGAGGATCCCAAGCGGGCGCGCGAGGTCGCGTTGACGATGGGCAGCGGCTACCACACCAGCCTGGTGTTCCGTTACCTCGATACCTTTCCACGTCCGGCCGGCGTACCGCAGTGGCCGCAGTTGATTCCCGATCCCACGCCCGCGCAGCTCGAAGAACGCATCGCGTCGGGTCAGCGCATTGTCGGCGACCCCGACGACTGCGCCAAGGCGGTGCAGAAGTACGTCGATATCGGTTGCGATCAGATCATCTTCGGGATTCTCGCGTCCACCATCTCTCAAGAAGCGGCACTGCAGTCGGTCGAACTGTTCGGCAAAGAAGTCTTGCCGCGTTTCGACAAGGACCCCGTGCACAGCACGACGCGTTACCGCGAGGCGGCGCGAAAGAAATAGTCCCGAGTCCGTGGTCCAACGTTCATGGTTGCAGTGCAGATCATCCCACCCGGCCAACTGGTCTACGGCCTTCAGCTTCCGGTGACGGCGCAGAGCACCGTCTTCGCCGCGCCGTGGGAGGCCACTGCCGGCACGGCGGAAATCCTCCGCGTGGCGCAGGCGTGCGACCGCAGCGGTTTTTTCTACGTGGCGGTGTGCGATCACATCGGTGTGCCACGCGATGCGGCGAAGGCGATGTCCACCGTGTGGTACGACACCATCGCCACGCTCGGCTTCCTCGCTGCATCGACGCAGCGCGTGCGACTGTTGTCGTACGTGTACATCGCCCCGTATCGCCATCCGCTAGCGACAGCGAAGGCGTTCGCGACGCTCGATGCTCTCTCGGGCGGGCGTGTGATCCTCGGCGTCGGAGCCGGTCACCTGCAAGGCGAGTTCGAAACCCTCGGCGTCGACTTCAGCCGTCGCGGCAAGTTGCTCGACGAAGCGATCGATCTCATCGCCGCCGCGTTTACCGACGAGTATCCGGACCACGACGGATCGATCTGGAAGGTACACGGCATCGGCCAACGCCCGCGACCGGTGCAGCCGCCGCGTCCGCCGATCTGGGTTGGTGGCTCGACGAAGGGCGCGCTCAAGCGCGCGGCCGAACGCGCCGATGGCTGGCTGCCGCAAGGTGTCCCCGAGATGGGCATGGAGCAAGCGATTGCGTACGTCCGTACGCAGCGCGCGAAGGTGCGTGGTGACGCGCCGATCGAGATCGGCATGAACAGCCCGTGGCTTTATATCGGCACGCCGTCGTTCGATGTCGGGGCCAACGCACTCACGGGTTCAGGAGAAGCGATCGGCGTCGAGCTGCGCAAACGCAAAGCGCTCGGCGTCAGTCACATGGGCGTGCGCTTCCGCAGCCGTTCGTGCGACGAGTTGGTGGAGCAAATCGAGAAATTTGGTGAGGAGGTCGCCCCGCATCTGAACGCCGGATGAGGTCGCCGGGGGCTGCCAATCGCAGTCATTTCTTCTGAAGCGGTGGGGACAGGCCTCCGTGCCTGTCCGGCGGGCCGCATGGTTCGCCGCATCCTGTGAGCAGATCGCATCGGGAAGCGAAGCGTCGGCGATCTCCACACACGCGAGGTGAACGCCCGGCGATCAGCCGCGCGCGTCTTTCCGCGCGGCGGCCTGGATCGCTCTGTTCGGCCCCGGTCTACGAGGACCGAACGACACGATCTACCTCATACATGATCAGCAGCGTGTGAAAAACCGAAAGACGAGCGTGATCCCAGGTCAACGGCTCAGTCTCCTTCCCTCCGTGCTCCTGACGCTGCACAACTTCATTTGTCGCACGCCAATACCCGATCAGCGACTCAAGAAGAACTCGGTCTGTCTTGCTGCTTGCGGTCGCATCGAAGACCGCAAGAACGCGGTTGATCGTCTTCGTTCGTTCAGGGTGAGCGCTTTCGAGTCCCATCTGACGTACGAGAACACCCGCAAACTCCTGCATCGCCTCTCTGCAAAGATGTCCGATGGTTGTGAGGTTCCGCTCCGAATCGTCGCCCCACAGCTTCATCTCTGCGCACTGCCACTTCTCATAGGCGTCAGGGTAGGTCGATCGAAACTGCTCTGTGTTGAGGTAACTCCGCACCAGATTTTCCGTACGCTGGATGGGTTCGCCTTGTGCCAACTTGATCTCTTCGTAGAAACGCAGTCCCGCCGGGCAGAGAACAAACATCTCCCTCTCACAGAACCTAATCAACCCTTCCCCAGCGAGAACCTCAAGGTCGGCGGGTAGCGCAGCCATATCGTGTCCGCCCGTTTCATGTCCTTCATTCCATACCCAGAGGTTGAATGCGTTGACATCCGTACGCACTACAAAACGGCCCCGACGTGACGGCGCAAGCGATCGGTGCGCCTCCACAAGTTGAGCTAGCAGTTCGAATTGCGTTGGTTCCAGAGAAGAGTTCATTTGAGCACTAGAGTCACGCGGCTTTCCCCGCCCAACCCGCCCGTTCTGCTGCGGCGCATTCCAAGTTGCCGCCAGCGAGCGCAGCGAGCGCGGCGGCTTCCGAATTGCGCCGTCTGCAGCAACGCGAGGTTGGAGACATCACAGCGCACCAAGCGCCCGAAGACGTCGCAGATACTTTGCAAACCCTCGCAAGAACTCCATGTCCGACGGCTCCAATCCATCGGGAGTGAAGTGCATGACGTCGTTCCGGAGCTCACGTACACGATCGAGGCTCGAACAAAACTCTGCTCGGTCGATCGCCAAGGATAGTTTCTTCCACCGGGTGTCGTCTTGAACGAGGCGGACGTACTCGCCCAAGGTCAGATCGGCTATGCCGTTGATCGCCCGTTCGTCGCCTGGCGCCCGTGCCTGCTCGAGTTCCTTCGCGGAAAACTTCCCGTGAAGAACGTGCCGGACGCCTCGCTCAATCTCCCCAACAAGTAGGAACGGTTCAGCGAGCAAGCGGAATTGATCGCCCAGATCCGCAGCCGTGACGATTCCACAAATGCTCTTGTCCAGTGCTTGAACTAGAACACAGTCTTCGGCGGCGACAACTTCGATTGCCTCAAATAGTGAAGTGTTGAAGGGAAGTAGGCGTGCCATGTCCATGCAGTCCTTAACGAGCACGCATTGACGTCCGAGAGCCAAGCGACTTCCAATGGACTTCCAACTGATCAGTCCCTTTACGTCCCGGGTGCCCGTCATCACTGGAAGTTGCGAAAAATCATGCGCCAACATTTGCGATACCGCCTTCTGCAGCGTTACGTCGGGCGCAACGACCACTGGCGCTCGATTTGCGGCTTCCAGTTGAAAGAGACGAACGGTGGGATCTGCCACATCATCACCGGCATCGTTCGGCGCCTTGATGAAGTTGACTTGACCATAGTAGTACGCGTACTCAAAGTCCGGTTGTGTCGCAACCTTGTGCCGCGCTAGGACGGATCGAATCCAGCTGACATGTCTCCACCCGCGTCGCTCAACCCCAAACCAACGCAGGAAGGCGCGGACAGATTCGCCCTGAGGGTTGACTCCATTCTTGAGCTGATCCGAGATCGCGGACAGTCTCTCGTCATATTCGGCCATAGTCTCCTTGGTGATGTTTAGCGTCGTGGCGATCAGCCGCACCTTCCTTCGGCGTCGGTCTCGATAGGCGTGTTAGGGAGCCTTGCTCACACGAATCCATTGGCCTGAGTCTTCCAGCCGCTGGCGCGATTCGACACCTGACCCGGCGGAGACTACTGTCTCGATGCTTTTCGAAACCTGTTCAATAAGGACATCCTGATCCGTTTGGCCATCGATCGTAACTTGCGAAAAACGACCAGACGCGTCTTTGAACTGCACGACGAGTCGCTGGCAGCCTTCAGGCTCCTCGGGTGATCTTGCGAAGCGCTGATAAACCTTCCGGAGGGCCTCAGCGATCGTGACTGCCGATGCGACCGACGAAAGCACCAACAGCCAGGTGCCTGCGTCGGCGTAAATGCCGGGCGCCGCTCGCCTGACGTACCCGAGCGAACCCGCAATCTCGGCTTCGAGGAGCTGGACAAGCTGTCGGCTGTCTTCGCCCGAAGTTTTTCGCGTGATGGCTCCGGTCAGTGTCAGTTCGGAGTTCATTGGCCTCCCTAACAACAATTGGCCCGCGAGCCCGGGGGGTGACTGATCACGCGAGCTTCGCGGGTCATCCAATTCACCTTCCGGGCGTCTGTTACTCGATATCGTTTGCGCCGTCCAGTTCTCTCGGCCCAATGTGGGGGCGCGTCGGACCGTAACACCCCGCCAGGCTCGCGGCGGAACAGTGCGGGATGCCCAGAACGACACCCACAAGATTCAAACTGCCCGACTACCTGTCTGTGTGCCTCGTGGCTTGCAGTTCGCCGCGCGGAGTGGTGAAAGCCGTCGCTCAGGAGTGCTCGCATGCTACTCGAAGATCGTGTTGCTATCGTCTCTGGTATCGGCCCTGGTATGGGGCGTGACATTTCGCTCGCCTTCGCGCGCGAAGGTGCGCACGTTGTGCTCGCAGCGCGCTCGAAAGACGCGCTCGACTCTGTGGCAGCAGATGTGCGCGCGCTCGGCCGGCGTGCGCTCGGCGTCGCGACCGACATCGCGAAGGCTGACGACTGCAAGCGCTTGGTCGATGCCGCGCATGCTGAGTTCGGTCGCATCGACGTTCTCGTGAACAACGCGTTCAAGGGCGGCGTCGAGCCGGAAATCGAGAACGTCGGTATGGACCACTGGCGTCAGATCTTCGATGTGAACGTGTTCGGATCGATGCAGCTATCGCAGCTCGTGATCCCGCACATGAAGGCGCAAGGCGGCGGCTCGATCGTGTTCATCAACTCGATGTCGACGCGGATCATCGAGCCACGCATGGGCGGATACACGGCGTCAAAGGGCGCGCTCATGGCCGCGGCACAAACGCTCGCCAAGGAAATCGGCAAGTACAAGATTCGCGTGAACTCGGTCGTGCCGGGCTACATCTGGAGCGACAAGCTCGCGGGGTATTTTCGCATGCTGGCCGAGCAGCAGAACACCACGTACGAAGCCGTGCATGCCGACATCTCCAGTCGCTCGGCGTTGCATCACATCCCGACGTCCGAAGAAATCGCCGACGCCGTCGTCTTCTTCGCCTCCGATCTCTCGCGGGCGATCACCGGCCAGGCGCTCGATGTTAACGGCGGCCACTTTTTTCACTAGCCGGCGACTGGAACCCCCCACCCAGTGCTTCGAGAGCCTCAGCATGAGCGGTACCCCTTCCTTGAATCCATTGCATTGTTCCGCTCACCCTGAGGCTCTCGAAGGGTGCCCTTCGAGTTTCGCAGCAACCCGCTAGGTCGTTCGATGCGATCGCTGCCACCGGTCATTCTGCTCGACCTCGACGATACGATCCTGCGCTACTCGGCGGTAGCCGATGAGTGCTGGGAGCACGTGTGCGCGCGCTTCGCCGCGCGTCTCGGCGACGTGAGCAAGGACGACTTGATGGCGGCGATCGCGCGCTACGCGAGCTGGTACTGGTCCGATCGGGAGCGCCACCGAACCGGGCGCTTGGATATGCAGCGCGCGCGGCGCGACATCGTCCGTGCCGCGTTCGCACAGCTTCGCCTCGAAGGCCTGTCGGTCGCCGACGAGCTGGCAGACCGGTTCACGACGCTGCGCGAAGATTGGGTGCGGCCGTTCGACGGCGCGCGAGAAGCGCTGGCGGCGTTTCGCGATCGTGGGGCGCGCCTCGGCCTGCTCACCAACGGCAGCGCCCAGTTTCAGCGCCGCAAGATCGAGCGCTTCGATCTCGCCCGCTTCTTCGACGTGATCCTCATCGAGGGTGAGCTGGGATTCGGGAAGCCGGATCACCGCGTGTTTCATCGTGCCCTGACCGCGCTCCAGGCAACGCCAAGCGAGACATGGATGATCGGTGACAACCTCGAGTGGGACATCGCGCCGGCGCAGCACCTCGGGATTGTCGATGTCTGGGTCGATCACGCGGGCACGGGCCTGCCACCCGATAGTTCGATCACGCCCACACACACTGTCGCCGCACTGGCGGCTCTCATCGACGCATTCCCGTGAAGGTTGGTTGAATTGTCCGACGATGTCCCATAATTGAACCTGGTGGGCATCGATGGGGGCAAATGCAACTGAATGTCCGTGACGTGTCGGATCTCTTCAAGGTTTCGGAGAAGACCGTCTATCGCTGGATCAATCAAGGGATCTTGCCCGCCTACCGCGTGAACGATCAGTACCGCTTCAACCGTGCCGAGTTGTTGGAGTGGGCGACGTCCCGCAAGATGAATGTCTCAGCCGAGCTGTTCGATGAGCCGGAGAGCGATGCGACGCCCGTTCCTGGACTCGTCGAAGCACTGCAGGCAGGCGGGATTTTCTACCGCGTCGGCGGCATCGACAAGGAGTCGGCGCTGCGCGGCCTGGTCGAGCACATGCGGTTGCCCGACGAGGTGGATCGCGAGTTCGTCTGGCGCGTGTTGCTGGCGCGGGAGCGCCTGCAGTCGACCGGTCTCGGCGAGGGCATCGCCATTCCCCATGTGCGCAACCCGATCGTGTTGCACGTATCCCGCCCGACAATCACGCTGTGCTTCTTGGAGCGTCCGGTCGAGTTCGAGGCTTTGGACGGCAAGCCTGTTTTCGCGCTGTTCTCATTGGTCTGTCCAACCGTGCGCGCGCATCTGCGCCTACTGTCGCGCTTGGCCTTTGCGCTCAACGACTCCGGATTCAAAACGGCCGTCCTTCGCCAGGGCTCGCGGGACGAGATCCTTAACGAGGCTCGTCGGGTCGAGGCGACGGTTTCATCCAGCGCAGCGAACGGCGGCAAGTCTACCAAGCGGGAATAGATGCTCCTCCTGCTTGGCGCGACAGTTGTCCTAGTCGCCAGTGGCGCTGTTGCGCTCCTGACCCAGCGGTCGCCGTGGCGATGCAACGTCATCGGCGCGAGTGGTGCTGTCGCCGGATGTCTGCTTGGTTTGCTACCGGCCTCGCGCGTATTGCTCGGCGCTTCTAGCTCTTCGCTGCGGCTATCCTGGGAAGTTCCCGGTGGGGCGTTCTTCGTCCAGTTGGACGCGCTGTCGGCGTTCTTTCTCATCCCGATCCTTGGGTTGTCGGCTCTCGCCGCCGTGTACGGCAGTGAGTATCTGTGGGCCTACCAGCAAAAGAAGTGGCTGGGGCCGCCGTGGTTTTTTTTCAATCTTCTGGTGGCCAGCATGGTGCTGGTTGTCATCGCTCACAACGGAGTGCTCTTTCTGGTGGCTTGGGAGGTGATGGCACTCGCCTCGTTCTTTCTGGTGACTTTCGACGACGAAGCCGAAGAAGTCCGCGCTGCGGGCTGGACCTATCTGGTCGCGACGCATCAGGGCACCGCCTTCTTGCTCGCCTTCTTCGTGTTGGCGGGGCGGGCAAGCGGCTCGCTTGATTTTGATCGCTTGAGCGCCACGCCCGCCGAGGCGAGTATTCTGTTTCTTCTAGCGGTAGTCGGCTTCGGTACCAAGGCGGGCTTCGTGCCGTTCCACGTCTGGCTACCGGAGGCGCATCCGGCTGCGCCGAGTCACGTGTCCGCGGTGATGTCCGGCGTGATGATCAAGACCGGCATCTACGGCTTGATGCGCATGCTCACGATCCTCGGTCCGCCACCGGTGTGGTGGGGATGGGTGCTCTGCGGGATCGGATTGTCGTCGGGGATCTTCGGAGTGCTCTTCGCGCTGGCACAGAACGACCTCAAGCGTCTGCTCGCGTACTCGAGTGTGGAGAACGTCGGCGTCATCGCACTCGGTCTCGGTGTTGGTGTCTTGGGACTCAGCAGCGGCGATCCGACGCTGACCGTGCTGGGATTCGCCGGCGCTCTTTTGCACGTCGCGAACCACGCCGCCTTCAAAGGGTTGCTGTTCCTCGGTGCGGGGGCCGTCGCGCATGCGACCGGTACGCGCGAGATCAACCGCCTCGGTGGCCTGCTGAAGCGGATGCCGTGGAGCGGCGCCGCGTTCTTAACTGGCGCAGTGGCTATCTGCGGTTTGCCACCGCTCAACGGTTTCGTGAGCGAGTGGTTGATCTACCTGGGAGCCTTTCACGGGGCGATCTCACCGGGTCGGACGCCCGCCCTTCCCGTTCTCGCTGTCATTGGCGGACTGGCGCTGATTGGGGGACTGGCTGCCGCGTGCTTCACCAAGGCGTTTGGGATCGTCTTCTTGGGCACGGCACGAACTGATCTGCCAGCGCGTGCGCACGAGCCGGGGCTTGCGATGCGAGTGCCGATGATGACGTTGGCGGCAGGCTGCGCGCTGGGCGGGTGCTTGGCGCCGTGGGTCGTTGGTGCGCTGGCGCCCGTGATCCAGAGCGCGACGGGTTTGTCCGCCGCGAGTGTGCGGGGTCCGCTGGTGGCGGCTACGACCCCGCTTCAATCCGTCGTAGTGGTCAGCCTCGGGCTGGTCGCCCTAGTCGCGCTGCTCACCGGCGTGCGGCGCTGGCTACTCTCGGATCGCCGCGTGGATGAAGGTCCGACGTGGGATTGCGGATACGCGCAGCCGTCAGCGCGCATGCAGTACACCGCTTCGTCCTTCGCCCAACCGTTGACGGATCTGTTTGATCTGTTGCTGCAGACACAGCGACGCGTTGAGACCCCCGCAGGCCTCTTCCCACGCGACGCGTCGCTGATCACAGAGACGCCCGACGTCTGCACCGAGCGTCTGTACCAACCTGTCTTCGCGGGCATTGGTCGCGGTCTTTCGTCGCTGCGCTGGCTGCAACACGGGCGAGTGCATCTGTACGTGCTCTATATCGCGCTGACCTTATTGGTTCTGCTGATCTGGAAGCTTGGATAGTCGATGATGATCACGGCGCTGAGCCACTCGTTCCTGCACATGCTCCTGCCGTTGGCCTTGGCGCCGCTGTTGCTCAGCGTCATCAACCGCACGAAGGCGATCGTCGCCGGGCGCAACGGACAAGTCTTGCTGCAACCGTACTACGACTTGGCGAAGTTGTTGCGGAAGGGCGCGGTGTACAGCCACACAACGACGTGGGTGTTTCGAGCTGGGCCGGTGGTCGGTCTCGCGGCAGTGATTGTCGCCACTACTCTTGTCCCGTTCGGTGGAGCATCTGCGGCCGTCTCCTTCGCGGGTGATCTGATCTTGTTCGCCTATCTGTTGGGCTTGCTGCGATTCGTTACTGTCATCGCCGCGCTCGACACCGGTTCGAGCTTCGAGGGCATGGGCGCGAGCCGTGAGGTGACTTTCTCTGCCCTAGCTGAGCCGGCGCTGCTCCTTGCGCTTGCCGCAGTGGCCCGACAGACGGGGAGTCTCTCTCTCACGACGATGTACGCGGGAGTCACCGGTGCGACTTGGACGCATGCTGCTCCGGTGTTCGCTTTGGTGGCGGGCGCGTTGATGGTGGTGTTTCTGACCGAGAATGCGCGCATGCCGGTAGACGATCCCACCACTCACTTAGAGTTGACGATGATCCACGAGGTGATGGTGCTCGATCATAGCGGGCCCGACCTGGCGTTCATTGTGTACGGTAGTGCGTTGAAGCTGTGGGTACTCGGAGTGCTGCTGGTCGGCTTGGTGGTGCCTATTCACAGCGGCAACGCATGGGCTGACAGCATCGTCGGGTTTGCCGGCTTGCTCGGTCTTGCGGTCGTGACCGGAATCATCGAATCCTCGATGGCTCGTTGGCGACTGACGCGCGTGCCGCAATTGCTGGTGGGAGCGTGTGTGCTGTCCACGCTTGCGCTGGTCCTCATGCTGAGATGATCGCATGACCGGTTGGGTTGACACGGCGCTGGTGCTCCTGACGCTGACGAGTCTGTTGCTGCTCGGTTCGAGCCGACTGACGCGGTGCATTCGCATCGTTGCGTTCCAAGGGGTGGTCCTCGGTGTGCTGACAGTGACGGCGCGTCCAACCGAGCTCTCGCTACGCATCCTGATGCTGGCGGCGGCGATCGTCGGCTTGAAGGGTGTGACGTTCCCGTGGCTGTTGTCGCGCGTGCTGCGTGACGCCGCGGTGCGTCGGGAGGTTGACCCCGTGGTCGGCTACATCGGCTCGCTGCTGCTCGGTACGTTGATGCTGGCGGTTTCCTTCTGGTTGAGCGCGCGGCTGCCGCTCCCCATGCCCGCGATCTCCGGCTTGCTCGTTCCGGTGGCACTGTTTACGACGCTAGCGGGGCTCTTCCTGATCGTGACGCGGCGCACGGCGCTCACGCAGGTACTGGCGTATCTGGTGCTTGAGAACGGCATCTATGTATTCGGTGTCGGCGTGGTGCAGGGGACGCCGATGCTCGTCGAGCTCGGTGTTCTCCTCGATGTCTTCGTTGTGGTGTTCGTCATGGGCATCGCCATCTTTCACATCAACCGGGAATTCGATCACATCGATACGGACCAACTCACAGCGCTCAAGGACTGGACGGCATGATGCTCTTGGCGCTGCTGCTGATTCCAACGCTGGGCGCGGTCGCGGCGTATTTCATCACCCATCACACGGTGCGTCGGACGTTGTTGGTGGCAACGGCGGTGGCCCACGCGGCAACCGTCACGGCGACCTGGGTGGCGCCGCCGGCGGCAATCTGGGGCGGTTGGTTGCAGTTGGATGCGCTCGGAGGCTTGTTCTTGAGCATCACCAGCGGGTTGTTCCTAGCGGCGGCGCTGTACAGCGTTGGTTACCTGGGTCGCGAGAATTCGGAGGCCCGACGAGACTTCGAGGAAGGCCTCTTGTTCGCCAATGCGCCTGAAGCCACGTTTACGAGTTGTCTGTTGCTCTTTCTCGCTGCGATGACACTGGTGGCCGTCAGCCACCGGTTTGGTTTGCTGTGGGTGGCGATCGAGATGACCACGCTGGCGAGCGCGCCGCTGATCTATTTTCATCGTCATCACCGCTCCCTCGAAGCGACGTGGAAGTACTTGCTCATCTGCTCCGTCGGCATCGCGCTGGCTTTGCTTGGTAATTTTTTTCTCGCCGTGGCGGCGTCCGATCACGGGGGTCAACCGATCCCGTTGGTGCTAAGCGAGTTGATCGGACGCGCGAGTGAACTGCACGTTGCGTGGCTCAAGGCAGCGTTCCTGCTCCTGCTCGTGGGTTACGGCACGAAGATGGGATTGGCGCCAATGCACACGTGGCTTCCCGATGCCCACAGCGAAGCGCCATCGGTGGTCTCGGCGTTACTGTCCGGAGCGCTGCTGAACTGTGCGTTCCTCGGTATCTTGCGAGTGCAACAAGTGTGCGTTGCGGCGGGGCAGGGCGCCTTCGGTCAGGACCTGCTCGTCGGCTTCGGCCTGCTCTCCATGGCGGTCGCCGCAGCCTTCATTGTCGGCCAGTCGGACTACAAGCGCATGCTCGCGTACTCGAGTGTCGAACACATGGGGCTGCTGGCGTTGGGCGTTGGGCTTGGTGGAGTCGCGACGTTCGGGGCGCTGTTGCACGCCGTCAATCACTCGCTGACCAAAGCCATGCTGTTTCTAGTTGCGGGCAACATCTTGGCCGCCTATCAATCGAAGTCGACGGCTGATGTTCGCGGTGTGCTGCGCGTGTTGCCGGCATCCGGAGTGTTGTGGGTGATCGGTTTTCTGGCGATCACTGGCACGCCGCCCTTCGGTCTCTTCGTCAGTGAGTTCACGATCCTGAGGGGTGCCTTCGATCAAGGCCGGAACGCAGTCGCTGTTGCGTACCTGGCGCTCTTAGCGGTTGTCTTTGTGGGCATGGCGAGCACGGTACTGCGGATGGCGCAGGGTGCGCCGGGCGGCCGCGAGCAAAACCCGCTGCCGGCCCGCGAGCCGGCGTTGGCTATCGTGTCGCCGGCGATTCTCGCGCTGCTGGTCCTTGTCCTGGGGCTCTACATTCCCCCGCTTGTGCGTCACGCGATCTTGGAAGCCGCTCGCGCACTGGGATGATCCCCATGTCTAGCCGTGAACTGAGCCTCTCGATTCGCAACGGTGTGGCCATCGGCGTGTCGGACATCCCCAAACTAACTATCGGAGAATTTAGAGACTCGGTGATTGATGGGGTTGCAGATGGTGGTCGCATCGCAGCGTTGTTCGGCCGTCCCGTTGGTGAACGGGTCGGACTTGTCGCCGTCCTGGCTCACCACGGTAGCGGAACTCTGTCGCTGTGCAGCGCCGAAGTCGGCGATCCCTATCCATCCCTGACACCGGATTGCCCCCAGGCGCACTGGTTTGAGCGCGAACTCGCCGAGCAGTGGAACGTGCAGCCGCAGGGTCACCCGTGGCTGAAGCCGATTCGCTTTCACCGGTCCTACCGGAACGATCAAGCGGCCCGAGTGGGCTCGAACGCGAACGGGATCCTACCGAGCGTCACCGATTTCTTCCAGGTACGGGGCGAGGAGGTGCATGAAGTGGCCGTCGGGCCGGTGCATGCGGGTATCATCGAGCCGGGACATTTCCGATTCCAGTGCCACGGCGAGCAGGTGCTCCATCTTAAAGTTTCGTTGGGCTATCAACACCGCGGTGTCGAGCATGCGCTGATAAACGGGCCGACCAAACGGACGATTCATTATATGGAGACCCTCGCCGGCGACACCTCCGTCGGCCATGCAACGGCCTACTGCGAGGCGGTGGAGGCACTGGCCGGCAGTCGCGTTCCTGCGCGGGCACAGGTGCTGCGCGGAGTGGCGCTCGAACTCGAACGCCTCGCCAATCACACCGGCGACCTGGGCGCGCTCGCCGGGGACATCGGCTATCTACCGACGGCCGCCTATTGCGGGCGCATTCGGGGCGACTTTCTGAACCTGACTGCGCTGATCTGTGGCAATCGTTTTGGTCGTGGACTCATCCGCCCTGGCGGCGTGGCGTTCGATGTCGACGACGATCGCGTCGCTCAGCTGTTGCAACGTTTGGAGGCGGCATTGACGGACGTAACGACTGCGGTCCGTCTGCTTTGGGAGACGCCATCGGTTCCGGCGCGCTTCGAAGCGACCGGCCTCGTCTCGCGCGCGGATTGCGAGGCGCTGGGTTTGGTCGGTCCGGTGGCGCGTGCGTGCGGCGTCGAGCGCGACGTGCGCCAGGAATTCCCCTCCGGCATCTTCCGCTTTGCGCAGATTCCCGTTTCGACGTGGCAGAGCGGCGACGTGTTCGCGCGCGCCTACGTGCGGTGGCTCGAGATTCAGCGGTCAGTGGCGTTCATCCGTGAGCAACTTGCCATGCTGCACGGCGCGCCGACGCGTGTAGAGGTGGGGCCACTCGCTGCGAACCGACTCGTGGTTTCGCTCGTCGAAGGTTGGCGCGGTGAGATCTGTCACGTCGCGGTGACCAATGTGAGTGGCCGCTTCGCACACTACAAGGTGGTCGATCCGTCGTTCCACAACTGGATGGGCTTGGCGATCGCGTTGCGCGGCCAGCAGATCTCGGACTTTCCGCTGTGCAACAAGAGTTTCAATCTCTCGTACTGTGGGCATGATCTGTAAGGAACAACCGTGTTGAGAGCTCTGCTCGCGCGCCTGCAACAAGGCCATCGCACCATTTCGTTCCCGCATGGTGAACCTTCACTGCCAGACCGGTTTCGCGGCCTGCCCGTGGTCGATCAGGCGAAGTGCCGCGATGGCTGCCGTGCCTGTGCCGAAGTGTGCCCGACGGATGCAATCGCGGCAGACGAGCACGGCGTGCGAATCGATCTCGGCCGTTGCCTGTTCTGCACGGAGTGCCGTGACGCGTGCCCCGACGGTGCGATGCAGTACACGGCAGAGTATCGACTCGCGCAACGGACGCGCGACGATCTGGTGCTCACGGGTGAGACGCTGAAGCGCGCGCAAGCGCTCGGCGCCGAGAGCCGGCGGCTGTTCGGTCGCTCGCTCAAGCTGCGCCAGGTCAGCGCCGGCGGCTGCAACGGCTGCGAGTCTGATGTCAACGTGCTCAACACCGTGGTCTTCGATCTCGGCCGCTTCGGCATCCAGTTCGTTGCCTCGCCGCGCCACGCGGATGGGTTGCTGATCACGGGGCCGGTCACGGAGAACATGCAACTGGCGCTGCACAAGACCTACGATGCCGTCCCGTCACCGAAGCTCGTGATTGCGGTCGGCGCCTGCGCCATCTCCGGAGGCCCCTATCGCGATCACGTTGAGGTGCACAATGGCGCCGACAGCGTGGTGCCGGTTGATCTCTACGTGCCGGGCTGTCCGCCGCACCCGCTCACGATTCTGGACGGACTGCTGCGGCTGCTCGGGCGGATCACGTAGGTGCGTGCGATGCGTGCACGCGGCGTAACGGCACTAACGAGAGCAGCGTCATGAGCGCCGCGATGAAGAACAGCGTGCGATAGGCGAGCAGGGATGGGACGCCGGCGGTGACGGCGGCATCGAGTCCGAGCCCCGCGACGAACGGCGCGATGCCATAGACGAGGCTGGTCGCGACGTCGGCGACCACCAGGTAGCGTGTGGGCGCGTGTATCGGCGTGAGTCCGAAGAGCACATGCGTGTCCGCGACCCCGAAACCCGCCACGAGTATGTTGAGCGAGAAGAAGAACACCGCCATCAGCGCGACCGCGTGAGTGGCGAACGTGAGGGCGAGCAACGACAGATATAGCGAGGCGAGTCCAACGGCGTTCAGCGTGAATATTGGCAGCGGACCGAACCGGTCAACCGCGCGACCCCATAGGTAGAGCGAGATGAAGCCACCGGCGAAGAACGCGAGTGTGGTGATCAAGACATCCGCGTCGCTGAAGCCGAGGGTGCGACGCATGAGCACGATAACGAACGGGAGCACGGCTCGTCGCGCGCCGCCACACAGTCCGACGCCGAGCAGGTAACGGCGCAGGGGCGCCTCGTGCCGCAGCAAGGCGAGCGCCTCGCGGATGCGAGTGTACTCGCGCTGTTCCGTCGGCGGCTCCGGCAGTGGGGCAATGAGCACGATGCGCAGCACGCCGCAGGCGGTCGCGACCGCGAACAGTGCCCCGAACGAGCCGGGATGCAGCGTCAGCCAGTGTTGCGCGCCGATGAAGTAAGCAATGAGCGTGAAGTGCCAGACCGAGCGTAGAATGCCGAAGAAGTGCCCCGTGCGTTCCGGCTCGATGTAGGCGCGCAGCAACGGAAACCACGCGGTGTCGGAAACGGTGATGCCGGCAGCGGTGACCAGCAGGCTCGCCAGCGTGAGCGTCAGGCCCCACGGCGCCGGCAGGGTCGTGAGCAGTCCGAACGCGAGCAATGGCAAGCCGGCGAGCACGGCGATGATCTGTCCGGCGATGAGGATCGACCGCTTCGAGAAGCGTCCCACCAATCGCAGCGTCGGCAACTGCAACAATTGCAAGAACGGCTCGAACGCGTTTTGCAAGCCGACGATCGCTTCGCTGGCGCCGAGCGCAACGAGCGTGAGCGTGGGAAGCTGATCGGTGTAGACGAGTCGGTGCGTCATCCCCGCCGGATGACTCGCGATCGCCAGCCGGCGCCCGCGCGCCCGCGCGTCTGGCGGCAGTTCAATCACAGACGCTCCTTCGGCAGTGGTCGGAGGGCGACGCGTGCGTCGCCCCTACGCAGAAGGTGACGGCCGTAGCGCACGCGTTTGTTATCAAGGCATCTCGCGATGAAGGCGGTGCTCAGATGGCTCGCTCGCGCCCTTGCCAGTACGGATCGCGCAGCTTGCGCTTGTAGAGTTTGCCGTTGGGATCGCGCGGCATGGTGGCGATGAAGTCGATGGTCTTGGGGCACTTGTACTTCGCGGTTTTCTGCAAGCAGTAGTCGAGAACCTCCTGCGCGAGGGCCGGTGACGCGTCCACGCCCGGCGCCGGCTCTATCACGGCCTTGACCTCTTCGCCCCAGTCTTCGTTGGGAATGCCGAACACCGCCGCGTCGGCGATCTTCGGATGCGTGAGCAACACCGACTCGACTTCGCTCGGGTAGATGTTCACGCCGCCAGAGATGATCATGTCGATCTTGCGATCGCAGAGGAAGAGGTAGCCGTCTGCGTTGAGGTAGCCGATGTCGCCGACGGTGAAGAAGCCGTCGCGGCGATTCTTGTCGGTCTTCTCCTTGTCCTTGTGATACTCGAAGTCGGCCGCGGCGAGCGACATGTACACGGTGCCGGGCGTGCCGGTGGGACATGGATTGCCGTCGTCATCGAGAATGCGAATCTCCGAGCTGGGCCACGCGCGGCCGACCGTGCCGGGATAGCGGAGCCATTCTTCCGGCGTGACCAACGTACCGCCGCCTTCGCTGGCGGCGTAGTACTCGAAAATCGTATTGCCCCACCACTGCAGCATGCGGCGCTTCACGTCGACCGGACACGGAGCGGCGGCGTGGATCATGTGGCGCAGCGACGACACGTCGTAGCGCGCTTTCACGCTGTCAGGCAGCGCGAGTAGGCGATGAAACTGCGTCGGCACCATGTGGCTGGTGGTGACGCGAGATTGCTGGATCGCGTCGAGGCAGCTCTCCGGCGTCCACCGATCCATCAGCACCACCGTGTGGCCGAAGTGCAGCGACGAGCCGGCGAACATGAGCACCGCCGTGTGGTAGAGCGGCGAGCCGACGAGATGAACGTTGGCCTCACCACCTTGGATGCCGAACATCCCCAGAAACATGCCGAACATCGAGGCGACGATGTCAGGATCGTACGGGGCCAGAGCGCGACGCACGCCCTTCGGCCGCCCGGTCGTGCCCGACGTGTAGTTCATTACCTGGCCGGCGCAGCGATCGGTCGGTAGCGTCGTGGGTTGGCCCGCTTTGAGTTCTTCGTACGAGCGGAACCCGTCGACCTTCCCGAGAGCGAAGCGATGCGTCGCCGGAAAGTCGATCTCGTCAACCGCGCCGCGACACGCCGCGCCGAATCGCTCGGCGCCGATGAACGCCTTGGCTTCGGAATTCTCCAAGATGTAGGCGATCTCGGCTGCGGTGAGGTGATGATTGATCGGGACGAGGTACCACCCGGCTTGCCCCGCGGCGAGATACAGCTCGATCATCGGCGCGCCGTTGGGCAGCGCCGTCGCAACGACATCGCCGCGTTGTAGACCGAGCGCGCGCAGCGCGTGCACGAGCTGATTCGCGGTAGCGAGCAGCTCGCCGGCGTTCACCCGCCGCCCGTCGGGTTCGACCAGCGCGAGATGCGCCGGGTCCTGCTGCGCCAAATTCCAGAAACCAAATTCCGCCATTGATGAGACCCTCCCGTTGAATGCGTCGGGCACGGTTAACAAATGTTCACCGGCGGGTCTAGCCAGACCGAGCCGGTCGCTGGCGCGAGGGCCCCCTCCTTTGGGACATGATCTGGGCGGAGGAGAGCCAAGAAGGAGGCGCGTCTGCAATCACGCAACGGTAATTGGGATGACGCCGAAGGCCACGATCATGGGGTCCCTCCTCTGCGGCATCACCCGCCGCGGAGGAGGGTTAGGGTGGAGGCTCCGAGTCAGGAGCCGCTAATTTCGAGCCACGAAGACGCGTGATCCGGCAAGACGAGGTGCTCTTGTCAGCTCCGCGACACGTGCGCAAATGCGATGCGGTGCGGGCCTGGGCAGTAGATTCTCGTGCGGTCGGCGAGGCGGCAGCCGCTTGGCGCCAGTACGTCGGGGCGAGCCTATTGTCAGGGACGTGCAACTCGAACTCGATTGACTCGTCCTGACGCTGCCACGCGACGTAGGTCTTTGGAGTTGCATGTGCAGACCGAAAGAGCGTAGGAGCCATGTTGACGACGATGCGACACGCCGCAAGTGCTTTGAAGGTAGGCTCCAACGCGCGAGCGCTATCTTTCATGGGGGCGATCCTGGTCGTTGCGTCGCTACCCGGTTGCGGAGGCAGTGATGAAGCTGGTGTCGCGCGTACTCCAACGCGCATGCTCTCGTCCATCACCGCGACGGCGACGCCGTCGCCCATCCCGCAGCCGATCGACGTCGCACTTTTTGCACAGGAGGTGCTTGAGGAGATCGGGCCAGGCATATGCGCCCGCTGCGGTTGTCAGATGAGGATCGAGCCCCTCTCAAAGGGAGCGGCACTCTACTGCGACAATTTCATCGGCCACTACGGGAGCGTCACGCTTGAGGGGTTTGTGACAGCCGAGCAAGCCGCCACTGCCTTTGGTTCGATCAAGCCAGCCGACGTGGAGGTTGGTGGTGGGTTGCTACGGGTGGGCAGCTCGGTTCCGGCCTGCTGCGCCAATCTGGGAGGCTTGCAGCAGTACTGGGACTGGCTGAGAGGCTGTTGGCTCGCTGGTGGATCTGCCTTTGACGACACGAGTTACCGACTCGCACCGCAGCCGCGCGATGTCGTGGATCAGCTTCTCCGTTCATCGCACGCCGCGGATCTGTTCGCCCGCTGTGCGCCCGGCTGATCGGAGCCCGCGATACGTCAATCGATGGCGATCATGGCGAAGTGATCTTGGCTTAGTCGGGTTGCTCTGCCAGGCTGTCGTTCACCGAGGCTGGCCAGAGGCATTGCGGATCGCGGTCGGGATGGACGAAGGTGCGGCACAGAACCGCCTGGCGCGTCCGGCATTGGAATTCCATCAGGAAGATGTGGCGGCGCTGCTTCAGTGCAACATCAGTGGGCTCGATGCGCTGGGTGACCGCGCCGACCACGATGCTGTCATCGGCGGGCCGTGCGCGGCAATAGCGCCCGGCCGCGTGAGCCAAGATGCTCTGCTTCAACAATGGACGATGCTCCTCGGGTACTTTCATCCACCGCACGTCGTGCAAATAGGCTTGCAGCAATACGCCGCGCAGCGAGCGCGGAAAGAGTGAATCGGCGGGGAGACGCGATCCGCTCGGGGTGGTCGTCACGGACCAGGCGCGAGTCTCCCCGCGCCAGTTCTTCTTGTCGATCCAGTTGAACAATTGGTAGTCCTGCGCAATGCCGATCGACCACAGCACTGCATAGGCGGGATGAGAGAGAAGACTGACCACGGGCAGTCGCCGTGTCATCGCGACCGCCAGCAGCGCCAGAAACGCTAGCGCGAGTTTGCCCGAGCGGTCGAGTGCGCGCGTTCCGCCACGCTCGACCGCAACGCCGGCGCGTCGCGTGAGCGCGTGCATGATCTCCTCGCGGAAGAACAGCACGGCGGCAGCGAGACAAGCGAGGTTGGCGAACGGGATGCGCAGTGTCGCGATGATGCCCCCGTGAAACGCAACCAGACACACCAGTCCGACCCACTTGAGCGGGTGTCCCGCGCGCAAGAGCAACAGCAACGGCAGCAGGGGTTCGATCGCCAGTGCGGCGTAAGTGGCAACCTGCAGCAGCGGCAGATGCTGCGGTCCCCAGAAATCCGGCGCGTACGCGATTGGCAGCCGAACCGTCGCGTAGAGGGCGAAACCCTGCTGCCACATCGGACTCTCCAGCTTCCACAAACCGGAGACGAGGTAGAGCAGACAGAGATTGCCGAGCAGGCACCACAGCGCCGTACCGGGAACTGTGATCCGTAGCCACGCGCGCCAAGACGCCCGGCCGTCGCGCCACCACTGCGCCAACACCAGCGTTCGTCCGATCGGCAGCAGCAACAACCAGAACAACATCAGGTGCATGATGGCGTCGTCGACGTACATGACGATGAAGTTCCAGCGGTAGGTCGAGACGGCGATGAGATAGAGAACCGCCGCGCATCGCTTCGGGTGATGGCCGACGATGATGCCGATACTGAAGCCGCACGCGAGGGTGAAGACTGCGTAGAAGAACGCGTCCCCAAGTTCGGAGTGAAACAAGCTGAGGCGTGTGAACCAGAAAATGTGCTGAAGCACGCCGTGATCGAGCAAACCATCGGGGCTGCTAAAGTCGGGTACTTCGATCAGCAGACTGGAGAAGTACGCCAGTGCGACAACGCCGACAAGCACGCGAAAGATGTCGATGGGTAGGGCGTACGTGTCGTGCAGCAGCCAGGCAGGCCAGCGGCGAGGTAACGGTTCACGCGATGACTCGGGGCCTTCCATCACACCGGCCTGCACGTGGTCGTCGGCTAGTCTGTCTCGAATCGCACGCGATGCGTTCCCGGTTGGAGTACGAACGCCTCACCTGCCGCGCGATAGCCGCTCGGGGCGACGACCTCAGCACACGAACCGGCGGGAACGGCAACGTCGAGGTCGATGCCGGCACCGTAACGCTGCCAGCCGACGCGGATGTCGCCGCGGATGGTCGGAAAGACCCCGCGCGCCTGCGCGAGGTCGGCGAACTGGGGCGCGACGCGAAAGCGGGCGAAGCCCGGCTCGATCGGCGACACGCCGAGCACTTCAGTTGAGAGTTGATAGACGGGTGTGGCGGAGAAACCGTGGCACAGGCTCGCGGTGGGATCGAAGCTCTCCCACAAGGTGGTCGCGCCGCGCGCGAGCATGTCGCCGTAACGCGTGCGCATCAGTACGAGGGCGCGATCGAAGCGGCCGGCGCGGCAGAGCGCGCGGTAGACGAAGTGGCTGTAGAACGTGTTGGCGAGCACCACGTCGGTCTCGGGATCGAACGGTTCGCCCGTCGGCGCGATCGGCGGCGCGGCGGTGAACTTCAGCCGCGCGGGATCGGTGATGTAGTCGACCATCGACGGCCACCGCTCAGGGGGTGCGACGCCCCACAGAATCGCCGCGCCGTTGGCGTGCTGCGACACGCGGCGGTCCTGAGCTCCGGTGGCGGGATCGACGCTGTCGACGTAGACACCGCGCGCGGTGTCCCAGTGACGGGCGTTGAGTGCCGCGCCGACGCGCGCGGCCAGCGCATCGTAGTTGCGCGCCGCGCGCGGCGATTCGAGTGCGCGCGCGAGTTGCGCCGCGGCGCGTAGCGCGCCGGTCAATTGCGCGTTGAGCGCGGCCGCTTCGCCATGCCGGCCGAGCGCCGCCCAATCCATGAAGTGCCAGTACGGCGACTCGGCAACGAGATCGTGCGGGCCGATCTGGCGCGTGAACCACGCGAGTGCACGCTGAATCGCCGGGAAGATCTGCTCGATGGTGTCGAGATCGCCGGTGAAGAGCCAGTGATGCTCGGCGTTGAGAATCCATTGCAGCGTCCAATCGGGAATCAGCACCGCGTTGGTGTGATGATCGCCGGGCGCGAACATCTGCGTCAGGCCGTCGGGACGCTGACTCTCGGCGGCGTGCAGGAGGAACTGACGATTGAGCGCGTTGGCGCTCGGGCCGAACGCCGCTTGGCTGACGAGAAACTCGACCGTCGCGTCGCCGAGCCACTGCCGTTGCTCGCGGCTCGGGCAGTCTTCCCAACCGTCGTGCATACAGAGTTGCAGTGTGTAGCGGCCGATGTCCCACAGGCGCGTCAGCATCGCGTCGGAACATTCGAACGAGCCGCGGTGCTCCGCGGGATAGCGAGTGAAGGTTGAACCAACGTGGGCGATGCGCAGCCCGGCGGGTGCGTTGCGCACAGTGATTTGCATGTAGCGTACCGCAGTCCACTCGAAGCGCTCGAAGTGCTGCCGGCCCGGTCGCGCGATGTAGCGGAACAGGTGCATCCCGTGGCCGCGGTCGACATCGAGGCGCGGACGCTTGGGCGGCGTCGCACTCCATTCTTCCGGAATGCCCTCGGCGACCGCGAGGTCGATGATCTCGCCGCCGTGTGCATCGATCTCGATGAACGGATGACCCGAATGAATGCGGCCGAAATCGAGCATCAATGACACGTCCAGTTCCGGCGTCGTGCGGACTGTCGTGGCCTCATCGTTCGCGGTGAGCAACGCGTCGGGTTGCTCGACGAGATGCGGCGGCAGATCGATGAGATCGTCATCGTAGAGCTGGCGCTCGACAGGTCGGTCGAGAGCGGGGCGCGCGCCGTACCAGCGCAGAATACGTTGCGGCGCGAGCGGCGAGTCGATGAGAAAGGGAATCTCGCGCGGCAGCAGGGTAGGGAAGGGCTCGATCTTCATGCCGCCCATCATTGAATCGGGCGACCCGCCACCGGCAGTGAGGATGTGAACGCGGTCCCACTGCGAGTCGTCGAAGTCGGCGTCGGCCCATCCGGTCGGCATCTGATTCGCGTCGTGAACCTCGATAAAGCCGAGTCCCCATGCGGAGCGTGGAGTGTCACGCTGCCAGGCGGTGCACTCACAACACCACCAGTGTTCGTCGGACAACAGATCGATGATGGATTCGCCGCAGCGCACCTGCGCGTCGCAGTAGAGCCCGCCGTCGCCGAACACCGGTTGCCAATGTCCTTCGACGCGTTGGTACCACGAAGTGTCGACGCCGTAGACCCGCACCAGCACCGCGATGACATTGGTGCCCGTGTGCAGATGCGCCGCGATGTCGTAGGTGTCGGTGCGCTGATGCATCGGATCGCATCGAACGGGACCGCGACCGACCCGCGTGCCGTTGATGAAGATCTGATAGCGTCCATCGACCGTGATCGTCAGCCGCGCATCGTCTGCTCGTGCGGGCAACTCGAACACGCGCCGAAACAGAAACCAGCGATTGGTTCCGTCGTCGCGGCGCATCGGTCCACCGAAGAACACGCGCCACAGCGCGAGCGGGTCGATAACCTGTTTGCTGGTCCAGATGAACGGAGTACGACGGTACATGGTCGGTCCTCTATGTCGACGGCGAGTCCTACTCGGTCTGCGCGCCGAGTGAAAGCGCGTGGCGTGTCTCGACTTCCACGATGCACGCGCCGTCCGGGAATAGGCGCTCCTCTCCGGCGTAGGGGCGATGCATGCATCGCCCTCAGTGCTCTGCGCACAGCGCACGACTTGCGAGATTTCGGACCTCCCAGGCCGTCGTTGGTTCGCGCGGCCGCTCCGTCTTTCTTCACGGTCCATCTCTCTTCTTGACGGGTAAACACGGAGTAGCGTAGGACAGCCAAGTCTGCGCATCGGCGCCCGAGGTGCAAAGGGGGACCGAAGTGGAATCCAAAACTCGCTCGTTGCTGTGGGGGATTGTCTGCTCGATCTCGCTCTTGGCCGGCTTGTCAGCGCGCGTCAGCGCGGTGAGCGTTCCGTGCTCGGCGACCGACCTGGTCAATGCGGTGCAAGCTGCAGTGAACACCACTGGCGTTCCGACAGTTGAAGGCGTAGCAGCACAAACGCTCGATCTGGCTGCCGGCTGCACCTACACGCTCACCACCGTCAATACCGGCGCCGGTAGTTTCGAAGGCCCGAGCGGCCTGCCCGTCATCAAAGGTTTGCCGAACGCAGTGTCGTTGACGATCAACGGCAACGGCGCCACCATCACACGCCTTGCCGGAGCGCCACAGTTCCGCTTCTTTACCGTCATAAGCAACAACACACTCAACCTGAACAACCTCAGCCTCACCAACGGCAGGGCTGCGGACGACGCCGGCACTGGCGGGAACGGCGGCCTAGGTGGTGCCATCAGCAACTTCGGCACTCTCTCCCTGGTTTCCACAACGCTCGCGAACAATCGCGCCGGTGATGCACTGCCGGGTGGGGCGGGATTTTTCGGAGGCCACGGCGGTGCAATCTACACGCAGGGCGTAACATCGGTGGTCAGCAGCTCGTTTACATCGAACGCCGCTGGCAATGGCGTGCGAGGAGGTAGCGGCGGCGCCATCACTGGCACGTCTCCTTCCTTCGGCCTCTTCGGCGAGGGCATGGCGATTGTCCTCAGTTCCTTCACCGACAACCGCGCCGGAAACGGCGCCAGCGGGGTCGGCACAGAGATAGGTGGAGGGGGTGGCGCCATCTCCTACACCGGCGTGCTGAGCGTCGATCGCAGTGTGTTCAACGGCAACGGCGCCGGTATTGGCAGTTTTGGTGGAGCGCTCCTGGCAACCCAACTGCAGATGATCAACACGACGATCAGCGGTAATATCCGCGGCGGCGGACTCGACGTGGAAGGATTCCTCTCAACGGCGACGCTGACCAATGTCACCTTCACCGCGAACACCGGCGGCAACATCCTCAACCCACTCTCATCGGCCCCCATTTCTCTGCGCAACACGATCGTCGCCGACAGCGTCGACGGGCTCAACTGCGATGGCACAGTCACTAACCTTGGCAACAACCTCGATACTGGAACGAGCTGCGGCTTTGGATCGGCCAACGGCTCGGTCAGCACCGCAAACGCGAACCTCGGCCCATTGCAGGACAATGGCGGGTTTACCTTGACGCACGCACTGCTGGCGGGGAGCAACGCGATCGATGCGGGCGACGACGCCACGTGTGCGGCCGCGCCGGTGAATGGCATCGATCAGCGCGGAGTCAGCCGTCCGCAAGGCATGCACTGCGACATCGGTGCGTTCGAGTCAGGAGCGAGTCCACCGACGGTCACGGCGACGACCACGGCGACGCTCACAGGCACGCCGGGCGTCACACCGACCCCCACGCCCACGGCGACGCTCACGCCGACGCCCACTGTGCCTTCCACAAAGGAGATCTACGTCAACAATCGGGACAACAGTTCGGTGACGGTCTACAGCGGCACGGCCGACGGCAACGTTGCCCCGCTCCGCACGCTCATTGGCGGTGCGACTGGATTGAACCAGCCTCACGGCATCGCGCTCGACACGACGCACGCTGAGATGTTCGTTGCGAACTTCAACGCCAACACCCTCACGGTGTATGACCGCATGGCCAGCGGTAACACCGCTCCACTGCGCACCATCGGCGGGGGTTCAACGTTGTTCGATTCCCCGCAGGGGGTTGCCGTCGATCTTGTCAACAACGAGCTGGTGGTGGTCGATCGGTCTTCTCCAGGCACGTCGACGAACGCGAAGGTCACGGTTTTCAGCCGCACCGCCAACGGCAACGTCGCTCCGATGCGGACCATCGCCGGTGCGACCACGGGGTTGAACTACACCCACGGCGTCGCCGTGGACACCGTGCACAACGAGATTGTGGTCGCCAACCCGACCCTTGGCTCGACGCCTTCCGTTCTAGTTTTCAGCCGTACGGCGGATGGCAACGTTGCCCCGCTGCGCACCATCAGCGGCGCTGCAACGATGTTGAACGCGCCCATCGGCGTCGCGCTGGACGACGTACACAACGAAATCCTGGTGGGCGACAGCGGCGGTGGCGGGGCCATCCTCGTCTTCGACCGCACCGCCACCGGCAACATCGCCCCGCTTCGCAAGATTGCGGGCGTCACGACGCACATTGCCAATGCCGGGGGTGTGGCGGTGGACCCGGTGACCAATGAAATCGTACTGTCGGGTTTCACCGGGCAGTCTGTCCTCACCTTCGATCGTACGGCCGACGGCAATGTCGCCCCGCTGCGCAACATCGTCGGCGGTGCGACCGGGTTGAGCGCCCCCACATATCTGGCGATTGCGAGTACCTCGCCGCCCGCATCGGGCCCATGCGGCGGGCCAGCAAGCGGACTGGTGAGCTGTTGGAAGGCGGACGGCAACGCCAGCGACTCGGCCGACGGCAACAACGGCACGCTGCAAAACGGGGCGACCTTTGCTGGCGGCAGAGTCAATCAGGCGTTTCACTTCAATGGCGCAAGTCAGTTTGTCCAAACCACCAACGCGTCCAACTTGAGTTTCGAGCGCACGGCTCCGTTTAGTATCGATGCTTGGATTCGCACGTCCGAGACCGCGCACAACATCTTCATCGCGAGCAAACAATTCAACGGCGGATCGTACAAAGGGTACGGTATCGTCATTACCAATGGAGAAGCGCCAGCCTGCGACGCGATGAACCCGACGGCTGCCGGAGCGGGCCAGATCTCTGCCTTCCTCGACGGCGCGGTGTCCGGTGTGTGCCCGCCCGACCACTACATTGCCGTTCGTGGCACTACGCACCTCAATGACGGCCAGTGGCATCACGTGGCGATGACCTACGATGGCAGCTCATCCGCCGCAGGCGTGAAACTGTATGTCGACGGCGCCGCAGAGAGTGCCGTTGTGCAATCCGACACGCTTGGCAGTAATTCAATTCTGAACACTGTCCCCTTTACGATCGGATCGCGCGAGAACGGCGCGGGGCCGTTCAACGGCGACATCGACGAGGTCGAGATATTCAACCGGGCGCTAGCCGCCGCTGAGGTCCAGGCGATCTACAATGCTGCGCCGCCGCTGCCGACCGCGATCCCAACGATCACCCCCACGGGATTACCGACGCCGTCTTCTACCGTGACGCTGACGGCGACGGTGCCACCGCCCACGCCATCGCCGACGGTGCCGACGACAGCAACCGCGACACCCACGCAATCAACAACCGCGACCAGCTCACTGACGGCAACGAACACCGCCACCGTGACCAATTCTGCGACGCCGAGCCGGACGACCACCGCGACGAGCACCGCCACCACAACCGTGACGCCCTCGCGCACCGTCTCACCAACAGTGAGCGCAACCACTACGCTGCCGCCAACTCCGACGGTGACCGCGTCGCCGACTCGCAGCGGCACCGCATCACTGACGCCGAGTCGCACGCCGACCGGAACCGTCACGCCGACTCCGAGCCGCACCGGAACTCAGCCTCACACGCCGACGCCGACTCGCACGCCGACTCCCACGCGTACACCGCGCACCACCTTGCTCACGCAGATCATCACGGCGCTGGAGAACATCCTTCACGTTACCAACATCCGCATCTTCCCCGATCGCGGCACGATCCGGATCGACGGCGAGCTGTTGACCTACAACGGCAAGCAAGCATCGCAAGCGGCGGGCGCGGCCGACATCGAAGAACCGGGCGAACTCCTCAATCTGCAACGCGGCGTCAACAATACCACCGCCGCCGAGCATCAAGCCGGCGCGGTGGTGACGCTGATCGAGCCGATGTGCACGGGCGATTGTGATGGCAGCAATGCCGTCACCGTCGAGGAGCTGATCATCGGCGTCAACATCGCGCTCGACGTCGACACGTTGGACCAATGCCCGTCGTTCGACACCGACATGAGCAGCAGCGTGACGGTCGAGGAGCTCATCATCGCAGTGAACATTGCGCTCGGCGAGTGCCCCGCGGGCTAGCTTGTCTGTTCGAAGGTCGGAAGCGCACCCTGCACGTCAACGCGTCTTCATCGTCCTGGTAGGGCGGGCGGCTCGCCCGCCTTCCTGCGTTCCGTCGCTACGCGAACGCGGGCGGGCCGCCCGCGCTACCTCTTCCGTGTTCTCTGCGCGGGGAGTTGTCACACTCACGGCCTCTCTTCGTCTCCGACTTTCGTGGTCTTCATGTCTTCGTGGTAGTACATCTTCGGTGCTCTTGGCTCATGCCATCTACCACATCGTGCCCGCCGCCGAGCTGCGTGCCGGAGTCGCAGGCGATACATACACGCCGGCACGCTTCGGGGCGGACGGCTTCGTGCATTGCGCGGCAACCTCGGCAAGTGTGCTCGCGGTCGCGCGGGACTACTTCGCAAACATCGAGGGGCAGTTGCTGGTTCTTCGCATCGATCCCGTTTGCCTCACCGCGAAGCTCATCTTCGAAGCACCCGCGCCCATCGAAGGCGGCGGCACCAGTCACCTGCAGGCCGGAGATCTCTTCCCGCATGTCTACGGGCCGATCGCCCTCGCCGCCATCACCGGTATCGCTCAGTTGGTGCGCCATGGCGGCGAGTTTGGTTGGCCAGAGAGGTTTGTGCCGTTCGGCGCGTTCGATCGGCTGGGGGAAGGATCAACCCTGACGCGACAGAAAATTCTCACCGCAGAGACGCAGAGCCGCAGAGAGGTCCAAGAGACAGCTCTTTGGGCGCTCAGAAGCAGAGTTCATCGGCAATCATCTTTGGATTTGGTTCATCATCTTCGCTTGAGCGGCCGTCTCTGCGACTCCCCGTCTCTGCGGTGAACTCCCTTCTGTCTCATTGGGGTTGAAGTCGCGGGCTCTTTACGTTTCACGCGTCCCGTTTTACGAGTACGCATGGTCGTCCGCTCCGAATCGCGCGCATCCGCATCCAACACCGCCGCCAGCACCGTCGACAGCCGCTACGGCCGCTACGTGCTCGCGGTGTTGGTTGTGGTCTACGTTTTCAACTTCATCGATCGACAGATCTTGTCCATCCTCGCCGAGCGCATCAAGAAGGACCTCGACCTCACCGACGCGCAGATCGGATTTCTCTACGGTACTGCCTTCGCCGTTTTCTACTCGATCTTCGGCATTCCGCTCGGACGCCTGGCCGACGTATGGGATCGCCGGCGGTTAATCGCGATTGGGCTCGGGTTCTGGAGTGTGATGACGGCACTGTCGGGGCTGGCGCGCACCTTCACGCAGCTCGGACTCGCGCGTATCGGCGTCGGCGTCGGCGAGGCCAGCATGTCGCCGGCAGCGTCCTCGTTGCTGGCGGATTATTTTACGGTGAAACGACGCGCGACGGTGATGGCGGTGCATCAGAGTGCCATCTTCATCGGCTCGGGACTCGGTCTCGGCATTGGCGGCTTGATCGTCGAGCGCTGGGACGCGGCGTGGGCCGGCGCGATGCCGCCGTTTGGTTTGCGTGGCTGGCAAGTCGCGTTCTTCGTTGTCGGCATTCCGGGCGTCCTGCTGTCGCTGTGGGCGCGGACGCTGCGCGAACCCCCACGTGGGCAAGCCGACGGAATCTTCTCCCCGCTTGAAGCGAATCCATTGCAGCAGTTCGGCCGTGAGCTGCGGGCCGTCGTGCCGCCGTTTACGGTGCTGCATCTGCTGCTGGTTCGTGCCGGCACTCGCGCGCTTGCGCTCAACCTGGCTGCGGCACTCGGTGTCGCGGGGTTGGCCACGCTGCTGACGAACTGGCTCGGCAACCCGGTGCAATGGGTCGCCCTCGGCATCGGTCTGTATGCGGCGATCTCGTGGGCGCAAGCGTTGGTGCGACGCGACCCCGTCTGCTTCGAGTTGATGTTCGGCACGCCGTCTCTGCGCTACGCCGCGGCGTGCTTTTCGTTCCTCGCCGCCGCCGGCTACGGCCTCAACTTCTGGACCGCACCGTTCTTCATCCGGGTCCACGGCATGACCGAGTCGCAAGCCGGGTTGATGATCGGCGGCACCCACGCGCTGGCGGGATTGATCGGCGTGAATCTCGGCGGCGTGCTGGCCGACCGCTGGCGCCAACGCACGCTGAACGGACGCTTGTACGTGACGATCATGACGGCGTTGCTGCCGGTTCCGTTTGCGATAGTGGTGCTCACGACGCAGAGCACAATGCTGGCGACCGTCTTCTACTTCCCGCAGTCGCTGTTTGGTGCGTTGTGGTCGGGCGCAGCGGTCTCGACGATTCAGGATCTGGTGTTGCCGCGCATGCGGGCGACCGCGGCCGCGGCGTATCTCCTGATGGTAACTTTCGTCGGACTAGCACTCGGCCCTTACATGGTTGGCCGCCTCAGCGTCGGGCTCGGCAGTTTGCGCGGCGCGATGTTGTGTGGCTTGGGCGCGAACGCGCTGGCGCTACTGTTCGGCTGGCTCGCGACGAGACACTTGCCGCACGATGAGTCGAGCAAGCTCGACCGCGCCCGCGCGGCTGGGGAAGAAGGACTGGACGGTGTGACGGCGGTACGCGCCGCGAGCTGAGTGTCCGCGCGTTACCAGAACAGCGAGCCCGGTTTACCGGGCTTGATTATCTCAGCCGGGAGATTCATCTCCCGGCGTCTTGCCGGTGACGTTCCCGGGCACGGAAGCATCCTGAGTCCAGATCCGGGGAATGAATTCCCCGGCTGACGCGCCTGGAAGTCGGCTCAAGCCGACTCGGTGCTGAGGGGACCGATATCGGTTGAGCGTTCATACAATGGAATCACCGTTCCGGCTCGATGGTGCTCCGCTTGGTTGGTCGCATACGCGATGACCTTCGGCAGCGAGCGCTCGCCAATCGTCAATGCGCCGTACCCCTCTTGCCACTTGAACGCGGGATCTGGCGGCCTGCGGTTGGCGGCACGAGAACTCGCGCCTTTGAGGTGTCGTATGCATTCGGCGATGGGCATCGTCGGCGGAATCGATATCACGACGTGAACGTGGTCCTCGACGTGTCCGAGCGCGTGAAGGACGAGCCGTAGCTCCCGAGCCTTGGCGCGGATGACGTTGTCGATAACCTGCGCGCGATCGCCGTCGATCAACGGTAGCCGCCGGTATGTTGCCCAGATCAGATGATAGTGAAGCCGCCAATACGCCATGCTAAACATCGAGCCCGGTTTACCGGGCTTACTCTCCTTAGCCGGGAGATTCATCTCCCGGACGACGGAGCCTCGTCGCTCTCGACCGCATCCTCAACCTTCGCTGACCGCTCCTATCAACGGCGAAGCCTCTGGTCCCCGCAACATCTGGTACCACGCGCGCGACGCTTCGATCATGATCAAGCCGACCAAGGTCATGAACAACGCCGTCACCGCTGCGTCGAGCCGTAGGTTGAAAATCTGCGTGCGGGTTTCACCGATCTTTGCCACCACGACGCTGCCGGCGTCGAGTGCCGCGGAGAGCTTGTCGGCCTGCGCAAGAAAACCGATCGTGGGATCGGGTGACAGGATCTTCTGGTAGCCGGCGGTCATCGTCACCGCGAGGAGCCACGCGAGCGGCACGAGGGTTGTCCAAGCATAGCGAACCTTGCCGCCGCGAATCAGAAACGTCGTGGCGACCGCAAGCGCGATCGCGGCGAGCAACTGATTCGAGATGCCGAACAGCGGCCACAGGATGTTGATGCCGCCGAGCGGATCAATCACGCCTTGATAGAGGAAGTAACCCCACGAGCCGACGACGATGGTGCTGGTGAGCAGCACGCTCGGATACGAGCTGGTGCGGCCGAGCGGTTCCCACAGGTGCCCGAGCAAGTCTTGCAGCATGAAGCGGCCGACCCGCGTGCCGGCGTCGAGCGTGGTGAGAATGAACAGCGCCTCGAACATGATCGCGAAGTGGTACCACAACGCCAACGCGCCGCCGCCGAGTGTGCGCGCGAAGATGTGCGCCATCCCGACCGCGAGACTCGGCGCGCCGCCGGTGCGCGCGAACAACGAGTGCTCGCCGATCTCTGTCGCCAACGTCTCCATCTCGGGCGCCGTGACCGGAAATCCCCACGCGGAAATGGTCGCTGTGGCGGCCACCGGATCGGCACCGACGATGCCGGCGGGGCTGTTGATCGCGAAGTATATCCCCGGCTGCAACGCCGCGGCGGCGATCATCGCCATGATCGCGACGAATGATTCGAGCAGCATGCAGCCGTAGCCGATCATGGGCGCGTCGGTTTCCTCGCTGAGGAGTTTGGGAGTCGTCCCCGATGCGATGAGTGAGTGGAATCCGGAGATCGCGCCGCAGGCGATGGTAATGAAGCAGAACGGAAACACTTTGCCGGCAAAGATAGGTCCGGTGCCATCGATGAAGCGGGTGAGCGCCGGCAACTGAATCTCCGGGCGCATCACGATGATGCCGATCGCCAGCGCGCCGATGGTCCCGAGCTTGACGAAGGTGGAGAGATAATCGCGCGGCGCCAGCAGCAGCCACACCGGCACGACCGACGCCGCGAAGCCGTACAGGATGATCGCCCACGCCAGTTGCGTGGCGTTGAGCGTGAACATCTCGGCGAAGTATGGATGCTGATCCACCCAGCGACCGCCGACGAGCGCGCCGACGAGCAGGATCAATCCAATCGCCGTGGCGCCCTTCACGTCGTGCGGCCGGATCACCTTCATATACCAGCCCATGATCATCGCGATGGGGATCGTCGCGCTGACCGTAAACGTTCCCCAGGGGCTGTGGCGCAACGCGTTGACGACCACCAGCGCGAGCACGGCGATCAGGATGATCATGATCGAGAACACGCCGACCAGCGCGGCGAAGCCGCCCAAAGGCCCGATTTCATCTTTCGCCATCTGGCCGAGCGAGCGACCGTCGCGTCGCAGGCTGCCACACAAGATGCAGAAGTCTTGCACCGCCCCGCCGAGCACGACGCCGGCGAGGATCCACAACGTGCCGGGCAAATAGCCAAACTGCGCGGCGAGCGTCGGCCCGATCAACGGACCGGGCCCGGCGATGGCGGCGAAGTGATGGCCGAAGACCACCCAGCGGTTAGTCGGTACGAAGTCGCGCCCGTCGTTGATGCGCTCGGCGGGCGTCCGATTCTCCGGGCTGAGTGCGAACAACTTCGCCGCGAGAAACGCACCATAGAAACGGTAGGCGATCGAATAAACCGCCACCGCGGCGATCACGAACCACACCGCGTTCACCGTTTCGCCGCGCCAGATCGCGAGGGTGCCGATCGCATACGCCCCCGCCGCCGCCACCGCGGCCCACATCAATGCCCGCATCTCATCCTGCCTCCGTCACGCCGGCTGACATACACGATCGAGCCGGTCCGAGGGAAGGTCGCGGGGAGCGGGTAGCGAGGTGTGTTTGAACTTGTCATTCTGAGCATCCGCCCTTGCCAGCGTCTGACGACAGTGCCTCGGGCAACACGACCTCGTCCGCAACGTTCCAGGGCAGTCGTAGTGCGCCGCGGCGTGTGCTAATCGCGGATCATGCAGTTAGCCAAGACCATCCAGCCCCTGTTGGACGACGCGTTTCACGAACTCAACGTGAAGTTTGAAGAGAGCTTGCGGCGGAAAAGCGCGGACTTGACCCGCAGGGGCCTGGCGTCGAGTGGGGTCGCCATTCGCCCGATCGAGCAGGAATTCGAGCGCGACACGCGCGAACGACAACACGCATTCTTAGCAGTGGTGAAGAAGTGCCTAGCGTTGCCGGCAACTCAGCGATTTTCCCGAACCGAGCTGCTGGAATACCTGCGAGAGTTCGCAGTGAGATCTTTGGGGGCCCAGATCGATGCGCAGGAGGGCAGGTTGCGCAAACATGCCCAAAGCATCCTGTCTTCGTACCCTCTCAACGGCACGAAGCTTGGCCGTGAGCGCGTGCTGCGCGCGGTCACGGCCGAACTGGAGACCATGGTTGCCGCGGCAGACACGTCCATTCAAGGTGACAGGACCTTGGGTCAAACCGACAAAGCTGCGGACCCTGTCAGCAAGAGCATTCACGTCCGGGACTTGGCTCGCGAGTTGATCAAGGACATCGAAGACAGTCGGCTCCCTCCGGAATCAATCGTGCTCAAGGCCTCGCGCCTCGCCCAGATGTCCAATGCTCCCGAGAACACGAAACACTGGCTGACGTGTGAACAACGCGGCTACAACCTCCAAGAGGCGGTTTCGCGCGAGTACCTCACGCACACACGGCGTTGGATCGATCCCATCAACAACAAGGCCCGCTGGGGCCCGCTCGGTGCCTGCGATGCTGAGATCAGTGCTCACGAACGGAGGCTTGCGGGCGTCGCGCCACACAACGTTGCAGAAGCGCGCGAGCACATAGGTGCGATCTCGCATCTCCGCACTATACGGACCACGGTCTTGGCGCTGATCCACAGTTTCGCAGCAGGCCTCTACTACGAGAGTGTCTTCAGCGGCATGGCAGAGAGCATATTCGAACAGCGGAAGGAGGAGGTTGATGCGCTTCTCGCAGCTCGTTGTGCGGATGCCCTAGAGAAAGTCGCTTCCATCTGTGACCGGTTGGCAGAGGGTAATCGAGAGGCCGTCAGTCAGGCGCTGATTACGTGTCGGCGAATGATCGACGATTTCGCAGACTCCGTGTATCCCGCGTCCGACAAGACCGTTGAAGTCGAGGGTAACGAGGTGAAATTGGACGCGAAGCATGCTCTGAATCGTCTCAATCAGTACGTGCGCGAGAAGACCTCGAGCCACTCGAGGCGAACTCGCATCCGCCAAACACTGACCAACCTGTATGACCGCGTTTGCGCAGGGGTGCACGATGAGGTCACCGCGGAGGAAGCGCGGTGCCTCTTTCTCGACACGTACTTGACCTTGGGCGAGATCCTGACACTCCGAGACCGCGACGAGACACACTGACCGCACGGCGGTGGGAGGTCCCGGATGCAGACTGACCTCGCCCCTCGATACGCAGCCCTTGGGTACGAAGTCTTCGGCTTCTACTCTCAGGACTGCTACTCGGGGAACCGGTTGTTGTTAGGGAATCCAATACCCATTTGCCCGAGCGGATCGCGAAGCGATCGTATCGAGGGCGTTCGTGCGCAAAGCCTGTCCCGGTAGGGGCGACGCATGCGTCGCCCGCGAATTAGCAGACCGGCAGAGAACGGAGGGCGATGCATGCATCGCCCCTACGGTGCCGAGACGTTCGTGCGCTGCGTTCAGGATGATCCACCGGCCGCACAACAACTATCTTGACACAACGTTAGGGTTCGCTGAGAACGATCGTCAGGCCGCCGCTACTCGCGGCGAGCCGAATCGACGTGACAGCCTACAGTCTCCGGATGCCGGTGCGCTTTTTGCGCGGGAACTACGCGCGGCTGGCGCTAACCGTCGTCGCACTTGCATGCGGCGTCGGGTTGGTGTGCGCGATCGATTTGGTCAACCGAGCTGTCCTGCGCGCCTTCGTCGAGGTCATCGACACCATGGCCGGTCGCGCCGCGTTGCAAGTGACGGCGGGGGAGGGCGGTGTGTTCGGCGAGTCGATCGCGGCCACGGTGTCCACCGTGCCGGGGGTTGAGCTGGCCGTGCCGGTGGTGAGTGCGGCCGCGTTTACCGCCGACGATAGTGCGGAGTTCGTCACCATCCAAGGCGTCGACATCGCCAACGAACAAGCGGTCCGCACTTACGACGCTCGCGACGAGGGCGGCGTAGAGATGGATGACCCGCTGGTGTTTCTCAATCAGACCGACTCGATCATTGTGACGCGACCGTTCGCTGAGCGGCGGGGCCTGGCGGTCAACGACCAGATCCCGTTGGTGACGCCGACTGGTCGCCGCAACTTTACGATTCGCGCCTTGCTGGAGCCGGTCGGGGTGGCGCGCGTGTACGGCGGCAACTTGGCGGTGATGGATCTCTACGCCGCCGAGCGCATGTTCACGCAGCCGGAGATGATCAATCGTATTGATGTCGTGGTCGGCCGCGACCAGATAGTGAGCAAGATCGCCGACGCGATCGCCGCGGTGTTGCCCGCGGGCTTGCGTGTCGAAGCGCCGGCGCAGCGCAAGATCGATTTGCACAAGGTGATGCAGTCGCTGCAGGTCGTGCTGCAGGGCGTCGGATCGCTTGGCTTGGTGGCCGGGTTCTTGATCGCGTTCAATCGACTGGCCACGGTCTTCGAACGCCGCGCCTGGCAGCTCGGCGTGATGCGCGCGCTCGGCGTACGGCAATGGACGCTGTGGTGGGAACTGGTGAAGGAGAGCCTGCTCCTCGGCGCCGCCGGTGTCGGGCTCGGCATCGTGCTCGGGCGCGCGCTGGCACGACTGCTCTTGCCAGTGATCGCGACGACGACAGCGGTCGCGTACAAGCTGGTCGCGCCGGACGCCGAGGTGTCGCTGACACTGCCGTCGCTCGTCCTGGCCACGGTGCTCGGACTCGGGGCGGCGCTGTTGGCCGCGGCGCTGCCGGCGTGGCGCGCCGCGCAGCTCGGCGTGGTGACGACGATCGGTGGCCGCGGCGTCGAACAGGAGAGCCCGGCATCGCGGGCGATGTGGTTGATGCGCGCGCTCATCGTGGTCGCCATCATCGCATGCGCGCTACTGCAATCGATCACGCAGTCGGCCGTCTGGGGACTGTTCGCCACCGCGCTGATCGCGGTGGCCACGGCGCTGGCCGCGCGACCGCTGCTTGGACTGGCGGCGGCTGTCGTGTCGCCGCTGTTTCGTTCGCTGGGTGGACCGAGCGCGCGCTTTGCGGCTGCCGCGTTGCTCCACAACCCGCGCCGCATGGCGCTCACCGCGGGGACGCTCGGCGTTGGGCTCGGCAGCGTCTTGTGGCTGTGGATGGTGGCGCGCAGCTTCGAGCAGTCGGTGATCGACTCGCTCAGCGGCGCGATGCGCGCCGATCTGGCCGTGACCTCGTCGAACATTGCCGCCGGTTTTCTCGAAGCGCCGGTCGATCAGCAGTTGCTCGCCGACTTGAAGGGCATTGCCGGCGTGAAAGCGGTGGCGGGTGAACGGGTGATCGATTGGCATCACGCAGACGGTCCGATTGCGATCGACGCATTCGATCCCAGCTATTTCAGCGATCCCGCGTTCGGGCAGTTGCCGTTGCTCGGACGACACGCCACCGACGTGTGGGAGGCGGTCGCGCGCGGCGAGGCGGTGATTGTGTCGAGCAACTTCGCCTTGCACTTGCAGGTCGACGTTGGCGACACGATCACGCTCGACACGCCGAGCGGTGCGCTGGCGTTGCAAGTCGCCGGCATCACCATGGTGTTCATCTCGCCGCGCGGGACGATCGAGATGAGTCGCGCGCTGTTCGAGCGCACGTGGCACGACACGCAGATCAACCATGCCTTCGTGCAAGTTGTGCCCGGCACCGCGGTGGCGGCGGTGCGCGACACGATCGCGCACGAGTTGGGCGGGCGCTACGGATTGCGCATCCTGTCGTGCAGCGAACTGATCGACTTCTTTGCCAGCCAGGTGCGCCGCGCCTTCGCCGCCGCGCACGTGCTGGCGGCGATGGTGCTGCTGGTCGTGATGCTGGGTATGGCCGATACGCTGGCCGCGAATGTCGCCGAGCGCACGCGCGAGTTGGGATCGATTCGCGCCATCGGCGTCCGCCGTCGCCAGGTGCAGCGGATGGTCTTGCTTGAAGGTGTCCTGCTGGGTGGTCTCGGCTTGGCGCTCGCGGTCCTGGCCGGCGGTGCGTTGGGTGCGTTGTGGGTCGACGCGACGTTTCCGTATCTGCTGGGCTGGACCTTGGAGCGGCACGTTCCCTATTTGCAAGCGGCGGCGGTAGCGGTGGCGGCCATCGCGGTCTGTCTCCTCGCGGCGCTCATACCGGCGCGCCGGGCGTCACGCCTCGAACCGGCGGCGGCGCTGCGATACGAATGAGCACGGCGCGACCACGTTAGCCTCGATTCAGGAAGGAAAGGAAACCGCCGATGCACGCGGATGAACGCAGATGCGGAGTGCATCGCGATTCATCGCTTGATCACTCATTGCGTTTCGATGGAGCTAACCCTGATGTGACAGAACACGGGCGGCGGGGTTGCGGTTTGCCGGCACCAGTTACGCGGTTGGGCAAGGTTTGCCGTGCCATTCTTCACGTCATTGAGGATGATGTCTTGGGGAGGGCGAGGCTTCCGCCGAGCCGCCGCATCATTGCCGCATCATCGCCGCGCCGGCGGCTCGCCGGAAGGCTCGCCCTCCCAGATTCGCCCACCGATCTATTGTCACATCGGGGCCAACGGATCTCTCCGGGCCCAATCGGCGGCTATCTGCGTACATCGGCGGTTACACTCTTTCCTCGCCTTCGAGTTTGAGGTCGGTCACTTCGATTCGTTGCGTGGGATCGACGGCGAGCCAACAGACCGCGGCGACGAGATAGAAGCCGGCGACGCTCAAGAGTGACGCATTCCATGAACCCCAGCGATCAACGCAGATCCCGACGACGACCGGGCTGAGCGTTCCGCCGAGGTTTCCGAACATGTTCATCGCGCCGCTGACCACGCCGGCGTGTGCGCCGCCGATTTCGAGACACACAACCCACGCTGGGGCGACTCCGAGCGCGGCGAGGCCGGCGGCGGCGGCGAGCAGCAGCGCCGACGTGTGCGGATCAGCAGTCAGCACGGCTCCAACCGCCGCGGCGGCCGCGAGCGGCAAGCCGATGACTCCAGGCGTGCGCCGCCCAACGCGCGCGCCCCAGCGCGCGGTTAGCGCATCGCTCAACCAACCACCGGCGACGACGCCGGCGGCGATGGCGACCAACGCTAGCCCCGCGAGCCAACCGGTCTGCTTGAGATCGAAGCCGCGCGCGCGCAGCAGATAGGTGGGCAGCCAGGTGATGTAGAAGTACCAGCCGTAGATCGCGCCGCTGTACATCAGGCACAGCATCACCAGCGTGCGACTGCGCAGCAGCAAGCGCCAGGGTACCGGCACGTGACCAACTGAGGTGTGTGCGCCACCGTCAGTGAGCAGTCGACGTTCGGCGGCGTTGACCTGGGGATGCACGTGCGGGTCGTCGCGAAACCACCACCACCACGCGCCCGCCCACAGCAGACCCACGCAACCGAAGATGGCGAACGCGTGTGGCCACGACATCACGCCGAGCATGGCTACCACCAACGGCTGTGTCGCGGCGCCGGCCAAGGCACCGGCCATGAGTGAGAGACCGAAGACGCGCCCGCGTTGCGCGATCGGCAGCCAGCGCGCGAACACGCGCGCGGTGGCCGGGAACGTTCCCGCTTCACCCATGCCGAAGAGGAGCCGGACGGTGAACAGCGAGAGAAAGCCCGTCGCCAGCCCGGTGGCGGCGGTCATGGCCGACCACCATACGACGATGCGAGTCAGCGCGATGCGGGCACCGAATCGATCGGCGAACCAGCCGCTCGGCACTTCGAACAGCGCGTAGGCGAGCGTGAACGCGCTGAATACGAACCCCATCTGCGTATCGCTGAGGCCGAGGTCGGCCTTGATTGCCGGCGCGGCCGTGGCGATGCAAATGCGATCGAGATAGGCGACGGCGATCAGCGCGAGCGTAAAGCCGACCACGCCGTAGCGAACGCGACTCGGCGCGTTGCGAACCTGCGCGGCGGTGCGGACGCTCATGACGAACGGCCGTGCGTGTACTTGATGATCTCGGCTTTCTCGAGTGTGACCAGGCCGCCGCCGCCGGCGGCTTCCATCAGGGCGTCGAGCGCGGGCAGGGCGCTGCGAATCTTCTCTTCGGTGTCGACGATCTCGATGATTATCGGCAGGTCTTCCGACAGCCGCAGAATCTTCGCGGTGTGAATGCGGCTGGCGGCACCGTAGCCTTCGATGCCGCGCCACACGGTGGCGCCGGCGAGACCTAGTTCGCGGGCTTTGCGGACGATGGACTCGTACAGCGGCTGGCCGCCGCAGCGATCCGATTCGCCGACGAAGATGCGGAGCAGTTTGCCGTCACCAGTGATTTTCATGGGACACCTCAGAGCGCGCGGGCGACGGTGTCGCCCAGCCACACCGCGAGCAGGCAAATCACCAGCGTCGCGCCGACGTTGCCGAGGGCGGCGGCGGTGTTGCCATCGCGCAGCAACGCGATGGTTTCATAACTGAAAGTCGACATGGTGGTGAAGCCGCCGCAGACGCCAACGCCAAGGAAGAGACGCGCTTCCGCGTTGATGAGGCCGCGTTCGAGCGAGAGCGCAACGACCAGGCCGAGCACGAAGCTGCCGAGTACGTTGACCGCGAGGGTGCCCAGCGGGAACAGCGATCCATTGAGCCGCTGCACGTACCCGGCGAGTTCGTAGCGCGCCACCGAACCGAGCAGGCCACCGAGGCCGACCAACACCACACGCGACACGACGCGCTCAAACCACAGGCCGGCGGGCGGCACAAGGGCGGGCGATGCCGAGTAGTCTGAGCGGCGCGGTGCAGGTCCGAGGGCTTAGGACCTCCGGCCCAATCGCGTTGACAGGGCGCTTCGTCCGGATCTATGTCGTCCAGAGAGCGGTTGGCTGCCGCGTCGCGTGTGGCACTGGGCTCGTAAGCGGGGTGAGACTCGGAACGATGCAACGAGAGAACAACTCGATGCTCATGGTCATGCTGCTGCTGTTCAGCGGTGTGATGTACACGCAGATACCCGGCCGCACTGGCGCTCCAGTCGGCGAGCCGCGCGAGAAATCCGCGGCAAAGTCCGCCGCGGCCGCTCCTGAGGCCACAGGCCTTCAGGAACTGTGCGGCCCGACGGCGGAGCGACTCGTCGCCGAGTTCTTCACGTCGGCGTCCCCTCTCGTGCCGGGAAGCGATCTGCGGCGCGTGGCGCAGCAGCATGGCTACAACGTCGAATTTCTCGTGGCGACGGTGCCTGACCCGCTTGATAGCGGCAGCGGCTGGCTGTTCGACCGGTATGTGGATGCCATCGAGCGCGCGGTGGCCGCAACCGAGTACCTACTCGATCGGCACTCGTTCCCGTGGGAGTGCGCGCGCGAGGCGCGGAAGCAATGTGCAGAGAAAGGTGGCGAGCCGACTGACGCGTGCAGACTGGCGTCGCTGCACCGCCGGCAACCGGGGGTGCTGCTATTCCGTCGACCCGGCAAGCATGGGGAGAAGCCGGGAGAACTCCTGGTTGTCTACCTCGTCGGCGAGACGCCGACATGGGGTGTGCACAAGCCGGCGCTGAAACGGGCGCTCGATGCGGCGTGTCCGGTGCGAGATGGCCACGGCAAGTGCCCGCAAGAGATTCGGTTGCTGGCCCCGACGTTCTCCGGATCGGCGGAGTCGCTGCGCATCGCGATTGAGGAGTGGTCACGACTCGACCGGAGTCTGCGGCCGATCCCGATCAATCCGAACTTCCGGATCATCTCGGGCAGCGCGTCGGACTACGCAAACAAGGCGACGCTGGATCCGCTGTCCGTCGGCGGGTTTCATGCGACGACCGTGACTAGCGAGGCGGAGATCGAAACGGTGGTGAAGTACTTTGAGCGGTGGAATGTTGATGCGTGTCGCGTCGCGATGCTCAAGGAGGCCAACACCGCCTACGGTCGTGGCGTGGTGCGGGGGGAAGGATGGGGAGATGCATGTCTGTCGCTGGGGGATTCCAGCGGGGGCGTTGGTGGCGGAGGACGGCGCGGTGTCCAGGTGCAAGACTGGTTGGTGTTGCCTTTCCCGAGCAACATCTCGCAAGTGCGCTCGGCGTACGAGCGCGGCAAGTCACGAAACCCCGCGGCCAACGGCGATCTGCCGCGCGCGGCGCTGGAGTTCTCGCTTGAAGAGGGCGAGGCGGCACGTGACGTCCCCCCCGCGCAGTCACCGCGGATGACCAGCAACACCGACGATCTCGTGCTGGCCAGCATCCTCTCGACGATCTCGCGCGAACGCATTCAGTATGTCGGGATACTCGCCACCGACGTGCGCGACACCTTGTTCCTCGCCGAGCAAATCCGCCGCTACTGTCCCGATGTCCGCTTGTTTACCGTGAGCAGCGATCTGCTCTATACGCACCCCGACCACAGCAGCGCCCTTGAAGGCATGCTGGTGGCGTCGAGCTACCCGCTGTTCAGCAAGAACCAGATGTGGACGGATCGGATCGGTGGCCGCCATCTCCGCCAACAGTTCAGCGACAGCGGCAGCGAAGGCACGTACAACGCGACGCTCGCATTGCTCGACAAGCGTGACTGGCTGGTTGACTACGCGACACCATTCACGAACTTCGAGCACGGTCACAAACGGCGACCGCCGGTCTGGCTGACCGTCGTGGGGCGCGGTGATCTGTGGCCGCTAATGTACCGCGATGCTGGCAGCTACTCCCATAGCGATTACGTATTTGGCGCCGGCGGGGGCGATGTCGATACGAGAAAGGTGACCGCGGGAGGCTGGGGCCAGATCCAGTCGGGCTTCGCGCGCGTCCTCATTGCTTTGATCAGCCTATTCTGCCTCCTCAATTGTGCCGGCTACTTCTACGCAGTGGTCGCGAGTTGGTACGCCCACCGGCGCACGGCCGGCGGGCTGGCGGCCGCGCCGGACGGTGCCCGAGTTCGACGAACGCGGCATTGGCGTGTCCTCGACGTACTCCGCCCCCCGCGGCGCTGGCGGCAGCGCCGCGAGCACGCGTTGTATGTTGCGGTCGGTTTCGTTGCGTTGTTGCTGGCGTACGCGAGCCTGGCGCGGCTTGTATTCCTGGTGGTCAAATTCGAGCCGTCGTCGACACCCGACATCGAGATCGGAAAGTGGACAGTCACGGCAAAGAATTTGGATTGTGCGACGATGATTGTGGCACAGCTTTGTATGCGGGCATTGGTGGTCGCGAGCATCGTGGCCGTGACAGGTGTGCTGAGGCCGTCGCTGTCGCGCCCCCTTGCCAATGCGAGGCGTTGGCTACGCTGGTTCGGGGTGGGGCTCCATGGTCGCCGCGATGCCGTTGGGGTGTTCGTCGGTGTCAGTTGCGTAGCGCTGAGCGCTGCGGTGCTCGATTGGTGGCTGCGCGTTCTCAGGATGGGGGTGGCGTCACCAAAGTCGATAGTACCGAGTATCGCTGCGGAGTTGGCGCGGATCTGGCCGGTTGGCCTGCCAGGTCAAATCGTTGAGCGGCTCTCGTGGTGGGTCCCGACCGACTTTCCGCAGTTGTTCTTGGAGCGCGCGGGGGACGTGCTGGGCGGAGTTTCGCCGCTGGCCCCGCTCTTGTGTCTGGGAGCGGGGTGGTACGTCTGGAGTTTCTGTCATCTGCGCCGGCTCCGGTTTCTGCGCACGCTGGTGGTGCCCAACCCGCTGCTGGAACGCCCGAGCTGGCAACTGCCGTCGCGCCGCCTCGCGCCGCGCTTGCAACGCGGCGCTGACGACGCCGGGTTGGAGGGGTTTGAAAGTTGGGTGGTCCGGACCGCGCGCAGTCCGTGGCGGTGGGGTTTGCCGCTGTGGATCTCGACCGTCGTGATTGTTCTGGTGGGAGTGGTCCCGTGTGCGTGGTTGTGGAGGCGGTGCCTTCCCAGCTTCGAGGGCCCCGGCTTTGATGCCCTCGTGCAAATCGGATTCGCGCTTCTGTATGGCGGCGTGGCGCTCGCGTTCCTGCAGTTCATGGCCCTCTGGTACCAGACCCGCCGGCTCCTGCGGCGCTTGACGCTGCATCCAATGATCGAAGCCTACAGCGCACTGCCGAATCGTATCTCGCAGAAGCTCCATCAACGAATGTTTGCTCATGTCCCAACTGTGACGGAACTCGGTTTGCCCATCGAACGCTGGCGCGCGCTGGTGCTCAAGGCGGATCGGATCGCAGAGGACTTGCACCGCGAGCTCAATGCGGCAGTGCGCGGCGCGAACAAGTATCCGCAGGCAGCAGCGGCGGTGCATCCGGGTATCGTGTGGTCGCAGTTTTCGCAAAATATGGAGAAGGCGGAGATGGCGGCGTCGACGTTCGCGCAGGATCTCGAATCGGCGGCGCGGCAGTGGGGCACCGTCCGTGTGACGCGGAGCGTGACTCAGCAGCTCCTCTCGCAGGGCGCGCGCAGCCTCGTGAAACTGCTCGAAGTCTTCTGGCGGCGCGGGCCGATTCCAGGTCGACCGAAACGCGATGACAAGACGGGCGACCACGGCGAGGCGACGAAGCACGACACGAGCGCTCCGCCCAACCCCCTCGGTGAAGTCGGAGAGTGGCTCCTCGATGCCGAGGATTTCGTTGCCATTCAAGTCGTGACCTTTCTCACGCAAACCTTTGTTCATTTGCGCAACTTGATGGTCCTAACGACGATCGGGGCGTTGCTGTTACTGTTGACGATCACCGCCTACCCGTTTCAACCGCAGCGGCTGCTGCTGTTGTTCATCTGGGTCGTGATTCTCACGATCGTCGGTGGGGTCGTCATGGTGTTCGTGCAGATGAATCGCAACGAGGTGCTGAGTCGCATTACCCACACGAAGCCGAACAAAGTCAGCTTCGACGCTTCGTTCCTGTCGAGTATCCTCACCTACGGTGTGCTGCCGGTGTTGACGTTGCTCGCCACGATGTTCCCGCAGATCGGTGGCCTGTGGAGCGTGCTCGAACCGTTGACGCGGGTGTTCAAGTAGGGGGAGTGAGCGGCGGCAACGTGTACCGCAGGCCGATGAGGAACCACGCCGGCGGTGCGGGGAAGCCGAGCGACTCGCTGTAGTCGCGATTGAGGAGATTGCGGACGGTGGCGGTCAGCGTCAGCGGCGCCCAACGCGGCGGCAGGCGATACGACAGCGCCAGGTCGACGCGCGCATAGCTGCCAATCTCGCCGGTCATGAACGGTTCGGGTTGCGAGAAGGGATCGGCGCTGTCGCGATTTCCCACGGCGTAGATCTGCAGGGCCGCGGTGGCGCGGTCGCCGGCGGTCAGCATCGCCGCGCGTTCCGCACTGGCGCCGACCGCGCCGCGATGCCGCGGGCGGTTGAGCAGCGTGCCGGTCGCGGTGACGAAGTTGAGATACGTGTAGTTCGCCCACAATGAGAGACCATGCAGCGGCTGCGCGCTGGCGATCAGCTCGACGCCCTGGAATCGCGCGTCGACGTTGCGCGCGCGTTCCGCCTCCGGAACTCCCGCAATCGGGCCCGGCAGCTGATCGCTGATCTCTTCGATGAAGTTGTTCACTTCGCGATAGAAGTACGTCGGCTCGAAGCGCAGGCGGCCGCCGAGGTAGTCCTGCGTCAGACCGGCGTCGATCTCCCAGCTTGTTTCCGCTTGGAGGTCTGAGTTGCCGAGGGCCGGATCGAACAGTTCGGCGAACGTCGGCACGCGAAAGCCTTCCGCGTAGCTGAGGCGTAGGCGCGTGTCTGTAGGTTGCACCAAATAGGAGCCCGAGCCCGACCAGGTCACTTGATCGCCGAAGTTGTCGTAGTGGTCGTAGCGGACGCCACCGACGGCGTGCACCGTGTCGTTCAAGAATCGGAGCTGCTCCTGCGCGTAGACCGCCACGTTCGAGCGGTTCGCGTTGTGATGCTGACTCTCGCCCGGCTCGTCGGGCTCGTTCTCGTCCGGCTCGCCGGTTTGCTCAAAAATCTTGACTGATCGTTCGCTGTACTCGACCCCGGCGGTACTGAGTGAGAATTCGCGCCAGCGATAGTCGACTTGGGTTTCGCCGGTGATGATCTCGCTCGGGAGGTGTGCCACGACTACCGATTCGACTTCGCCGTCATCGTCGATCGAGTCGTCGCGAAAACGCTGGTTGTTGCGCACGAACGATGCCGCTGCGCGGTAGGTCAGCGCGCCCAGCACATGTTCCCACTCGCCCTTGCCCAGGAAAAAATCGGTATGGCTGTAGGCGTCCGGGTCGAGTCGCTGCTCGGCGATGTTGAAGTTCACCAAGCCGCTACGCGCATCGGTATAGCGCACGAACCCGCGCAGCGTGCCGCCCGCAACCAGATCGGCATCGCCGCGCCAGTTGGTGGAGAAATTCCGGTAGTCACTGTTGATCGAGCGGAAGCCGTTGGAGCCGTTGAACGAGGCGGTGCCCGACAAGGCGAACGGACCGTGCGCGCCGGTCACACTCACCACTTCGCGGTTGGTGGCGGCGCGACCGCCCTCGCCGCTGAGCGAGAAGCGCAACGGCCCTTCGCCGCGGCGGCTGATGACGTTGACGACACCTCCGATCGCTTCTGAACCGTACAGCGCGCCACCGCCACCGCGCAAAATTTCGATGCGGTCGAGATTGTCGCTGGTCAAATTGGCGAAGTCGAACTGCCCAACACCGGGGTCGTTGACCTCCACGCCGTCGAGCAGCACCAACACTTGATCCGGAGCCGCACCGCGGATGGACGTGAACGCGCTGCTTCCCGGACCGCCGAATTGCGTGACGTCGAGACCCGGCGCGCCACGCAGCGCGTCAGCCACACTCGCCTGGTCGCGCTCCTCCACGTCGGCGCCGCTGATCACCGACACGGACGGGGTGGTGTCGTCGACCTGCGTGCGCGTGCGCGTCGCGGTGACGACCACCTCCTGCATCTGTGCGTGTGGCGGTTCGGCAGCGGCACCGCCGGCGTAAGCCAGCAGACTGGCGAGCAGGAGGAGCGCGATTCGGATAGGCACGACGGCGTCCGGGCGGATTGACGAATGAGCGGCGGTGGTGATAGCCGAGAAGATGAAAGCAAACAAGGGAGCGCAATGCGCCAGGCGTGTCGTGTGGTGACCGTGGTCGGGCTCGCGGGAGCGGTCGCGGTATTGTGTTTCGTTCGACCGGCGGCGGCGCGATCGACTGATCCGCAGTGCAAAGGAATCAAGGAAGCGGTTGGGGCCAATCACACCCTCGAACAGATAATGAAAGAGTTCGACACCGACGTCGAACACATCATGAAGTGCGTGCAGCCGAAGGGGCATTCACGCAAGCCGGCCAAGGCGGTGCATGCGAAGAAGTCGAGCGCGCCGCACGCCAAGTCGGAGGCTTCGTCGCATCAGTCATCCCACGAATCGTCTCACCAATCCCCCGCCGGATCGGCGGCGCATTCCGTGACTTCCCCTGCCGTCAAAGCGGCGCCACGCTGAGGCGTGCTCCGCGGAGGGCGCGCGACTTTCGAGCTTCAGTCATCCGTACTAGGATTCAATCATGAGTTCGCCGCGTCAGCGGTCAATTAAGACTGCAGCTCGCAAGACCCCAGCTCGCAAGACCGCAGCTCGCGGCACCGCGCCGAAGTGGCGGCGAACTGCGGAGCCGCACTTCGGTCCGTTGTTCGAGGAAGCGAACGACATCATCTTGCTGAACGATCGAGAGGGTAACATCGTGGCCGCCAACCGCGCTGCACGCGACTTCGGTGGCTACACCTTGGAGGAATTGCAGCGTGGCGTGCATGTGCGCGACGTGCTGACGCCAGCCGAGTTCGAGCTGGCGATGTTGCTGACGCACCGGGCGCTGGACGGTCTCGCGATTCCAGAAGTCTACGAGCGCGAAGCGGTGTTGAGGGATGGGCAACGCCGCACCCTCGAGCTGCGCAGCAATGTGCTGCAACAAGAAGGGCTGCCGCCGCTGCTCCAAACCATCGGCCGCGACATCACCGAGCGCAAAGAGGCGGCGGCGTTCCAAGCCAGCTTGCTGCAAGTGTCGGAAGCGCTGCTGAGCGCGCAGCGCCTCGACCAGCTCGGGAGTGTCATCTGCGAAGAAGCGCGCCGCGTCCTCGGTGCGGGCGGGGCCTATCTGTGGCTGCGCCGCGGGCAGAGCCTGTTCGGCTGCGCCGCGGCCGGTTTGGGCGAGCAGCAGTTTGTCGGTACCAGCTATGCCCTGGCGGATGACCCGTTGCTCCGCGCCGTCGAGCACGAGCGGGGCGTGCTGCTCATCAACGAGTTTCAGCGTAGCCCATATGTACGCTTTGGGTCGCGCTCCACCGAGGTGCAGTCGCTGTTGGCCATGCCGCTACGGCGCGGCCGCGGGATGCTCGGTCTGCTGGTGTGTGCCGACTACGAGAACCCACAGTCCTTTACGCCGGCGCTCGCGGATCGCGCCCAAATCTTCGGTGCCCAGGCGGCAGTGGCCATCGAGTCGGCGCTCGCGCGCGAACGCGAAGAGGAAGAAGGTCGCGTGTCGGCCGCACTGCTGCAAGTGGCGCGCGCCATCCGCGAGTCGTTGGAAGAAACCGAAGTGATCCCGCAAATCGCGCGCAGCGCGCGCGAAGTGATCGGCTGTGACTGGACCGCAGTGGCGCTTCTGGAAGCCGGCCGGGAGTGCTTCCGCGTCACCTCCACCGACGGGTGGCCGACGACGGTGGTCGAGGAGTTGAAGTCGCTGGAGTTCGGCCGCGGCAGTTTGGCCATGATTGACCAATTGTTGGCCGGGGTGACGGTGGAGATCCAAGAGCCGCGTGGCCGTGTCGGCCTGTACGAACGCTGGGGCATCGCGTCGCTGCTGGCTGTGCCGATGGTGCGCGCGGGCCGCGTGATCGGGGCGTTGGTGATGGGGTACCGCGAGCGCCGCGGGCCGTTCTCGGCGCATGAGCACCGCGTGGCTGGCGGGATCGCGGCTCAGGCTGCAGTGGCGGTCGACAACGCGCGACTGGTCGAAGCCTTGCGGCGAGCCAATGCACTGAAGTCGGAGTTCCTGGGCATGATGTCGCACGAACTGCGCACGCCGCTGAGTGCGATCCTCGGCTATGCGGATCTGATGCGCGATGGCGCGATGGGGACGGTGGGGCTGGAGCAGACGCAGGCGCTCGATCGGATGCTGCTCAACGGGCGCGGCTTACTCGAGCTGATCAACATGACGCTCGACGTCAATCGGCTGGAGTCGGGGCGCATCACGCTGGATGTGTCGGAGTTCACGTTGGCGGAAGTGCTGCACGAGCTGCGCAGCGAATTCGGCGCCGGCGCGGTGCGTGAAGGCGTCACGCTCGCGTGGCCGGACATCACACTGCTGCCTGCCCTGCACACCGATCGCGCCAAATTGAAGCTCGTACTGCGCAACGTCATCGACAACGCGCTCAAGTTTACACCGCAGGGGGCGGTCACGATCGCGGTCGGCAGCGATCCGGCGCGCGAACGAGTGAGCGTGACCGTACGCGATAGCGGTGTGGGGATTCCAGCCGACGCGTTGGAGCCGATCTTCGAGATGTTTCAGCAGCTCAACGGCGCGAGACCGAACGCGCGCGGCGGCGTCGGGCTCGGCCTCTACCTCGTCCGCCGCTACACCGAGCTGATGGGTGGCACGGTCGTGGTGGAGAGTGCGGTCGGCGTCGGGTCGACATTTGTCGTCGAGATTCCCAGTCGCCTGATGCGCCGGGACGGAGTCGACGCCGTGCGCTGAAGCCGCTTGACGCTGGCCGCGCCGCAACATACGTAGGCGCGCCGGCGCGCAACGCCGTTCACACTCATTCTTTCGGGAGGCAACGATGGTCAAAGGTGCAGTGCTGTACAATTTCTTCGAACCCCTCAAAGTCGACTCCGTTCAATTGAAAGCGCCGCGCCGCGACGAAGTCGTGGTAAAGATGGCCGCGAGCGGGGTGTGCCATTCCGATCTGTCGGTGCAGCAAGCGAAGCTACCGCTGCCGCCGCCGTGTATCTTGGGTCACGAGGGCGCGGGGATCATCGAAGAGGTGGGGAAGGACGTGCAGGATTTGCAGACGGGCGATCACGTCGTGCTGGCGTGGGTACAGAGCTGCGGCAAGTGCCACTACTGCATCGCCGGCCGCGGACATCTGTGCGAGCGCGGCACGCAGGCCGCGATTGCCGGCGAGGAATGCGTGTTCGAGAAGGACGGTGTCGGCATCTCGCGCATGGCCGGCGTCGCGTCATTCGCGGAGCGCACCGTTGTGCGTGCGTCGGCGGCGATCAAGATTCCGCACGACGTGCCGCTCGACAAGGCGTGCCTGGTCGGATGCGGGGTCATGACCGGGGTTGGCGCGGTCATCAACACGGCGCAAGTGCGGCCGGGCGAAACGGTGGCGGTCTTCGGCTGCGGCGGCGTCGGCCTCAACGTGATCCAAGGCGCGGTGCTGAGCGGCGCGTCGAAGATCATTGCCGTGGATTTGCTCGACTCGAAGCTCGCGCTCGCCAAGCAGTTCGGCGCGACCGATGTCGTCAACGCTCGGGACAACGACGCGCCCGACGCTATCCGCGCCTTGACCGACGGAATGGGAGTCGACTACGCGTTCGAAGTGATCGGGGCATCGCCGGTGATTCAGCAGGCGTTCCTGTCGATCAAGCGCGGCGGCAAGGCCGTGATCGTCGGCGTCCCGGGCTTCGGAACGGAAGTGAGCTTCATGGGCGCGTCGTTTGCGCTGGAAGAGAAGTCGGTGATCGGCTCGCTCTACGGCTCGGGAAATTTGCGCCGCGACATGCCGAAGCTGATCGAATTGTACATGCAAAAGAAGCTCAAGCTCGACGAGCTGATCTCGCGGCGCATCAAGCTCGAAGACATCAACAGCGCCTTCGAGGCGATGGAAAAGGGCGAAGTCGCCCGCAGCGTGATCATCTACAGCTGACGGCGCCCTTCGAGATGGCGCTTCGCGCCTCCTCAGGGTGAGCGGGAAAACGTTGTGGCAGATGGGGAGCACCGCTCATGCTGAGGAGCGCCGACAGGCGCGTCTCGAAGCATGCGGAGATGCCGCTTCCCTTTCCGTGGCGGTCCTCAGTCGCGATTGCCCGATTCCATGTACGCACGGTAGCGTGCGCGTCATGACGCGCCCGAGCTGTGCCGTGCACGTGTCGGACTTACTGGGAGAGCCGCGGCCGCGATGGACGCCGGCGCCGGGCATTGCCGCGACCGTGCGCAATCTTGGCGATGCGGTGGGGTTGACGCACATGGGCGTGCATCTGCGCACCGTGGAGCCGGGCAACGCCGGCACCAACCGCCACTTCCACGTGGTCGAAGAGGAATGGACCTACGTGTTGTCTGGATGCGGCGCGGTGCGCATCGGTCCGCATCGTTTGCCCGTGCGCGCTGGCAGCTTCGTCGGCTTTCCGCCCGGTCCGCGCCCACATCACTTCATCGCGGAGGGCACGGAGCCGCTCGTGCTGTTGGAAGGTGGCGAGCGCCGGCCGAGTGAAGATGCCGGCGCCTACGTCGATATCGACAAGCAATGGCGCGGCGGCAAGTTCGAACGCTGGACCGAGCAACTGCCGCCGGAGATCGGCGATCCGTCGCAGTTGCTGCACATCGATGATGTGGCGGATCGCAGTTTCCAGCACCCTGTCGATGCGCAGGCCCGACGAGTGATGCGCCGGTTGAATCAGTCGGCGGGGTTGCTGCGCCAAGCAATGGTGTGGACGCGAGTGCGACCGGGTGATCGCTCGACCGCGTTTCACACGCACGATCGGACCGACGAATGGATCTTCGCCCTCTCCGGTCGCGCGCGTGTACGGGTCGGCGACGAGCGTTTCGAAATCGGCCCGTACGACTTCGTCGGCCATCCCGCCGGCAGCCCGGCGCATGTGATGGAGCCGCTCGAACCGTTGACGTACCTGATGGGCGGCGAGATCAATCCCGACGACGCGGTCATCTATCCCGACGCGGGAGTGCGTCGGGTGCACGGAAAACTGGAACCGTTGGAGTCGGCCTAATCGCGGCCCCTCGCTTCGCGAACGCGGGCGGGCCGCCCGCGCTACCAGTTCAATGCGAAGGTTCCCTGATCCCGGTAGGGCGGGCGGCTCGCCCGCCTCCAACCTGAAACGCAAACGGGGCGATGAGCATTGCGCCCATCACCCCGTCATGTATCGTGACGCGGTCGCGTCTTTACGGGAAACGCGCGGTCATGTTGCCGGCGTCGTCGATCTGCGGGTTCGAACCCGCAAAGCTCACGACTTCCGCCGGACCGCCGGAGTAGGCGAACAACCCATTCGCCATACCAGCAACAGAGGCGCGAAAGACGGTCTTACCTAACGTGTTCACTGCTGGCGCCACAGTGCCGGTAATCGAAACCAACCCGGAACCTAGCGCCGAGTCGCCAGACGCTTGTCGAACTATGTGAGATGCTGCGCCGAAACCACCGCCGGCTGAGAAGAGCGCTTTCGGCGTCGAACCGCCCGAAACCTTCCCGAGCCAAGCGGCGCCAGTAGAGGACATCGCCAACGGGGTCGATCCCGCGAAGGCGGTGTAGGTGCCCCCGACGGCACCGTCCGGCACCAGCGCTCCCGCGGAGGCCACGAGCGAGATAAACGCACAGCTAAGGGGAGGGGAGAACTGGAGTGCCGTCTCCGTGGCGCTCGGGCCGCCCTTCGACTTCGCTCGGTGCAGCACGTACGGTCCCGCAGGGGCCCCGATGGCTATTTCCATTGAGTCCCCGAAGTCGTCATAGACGGCCCCGGCCCCCGGCCAAGTAGGCGCACAGGTCACGCTCCCCTCCATTACCGCCGTGGCGAAGGTTCCAGGGATGGAGAAGACAAACACACCCGTATCGCTACTGGTGGGGACTCCGCCCCCGATCACCTTACCTCGAAAAGCCAGGTCGATGGCTGCTCCGTCGAACGTCGCTGCCAAACGCAGCTTATCGGAAAAGTCCCCAAACGTAGACGCACCAGGAAACGGCGGCGGCGCTCCAGTCGTCGACTCCTGGGCGATCAGTGCAACGGGAAAGGGCACGAACCCTGGAAGGGCAAAGGTCGCATCGAACAGGGCCGTGTTAGTTGGCCCCGGCGGACCAATTTGCCCGCGAAAGAAGACATGCAGTACGCACGCCCCCGGGTTGATCGCAATCGCCGGATTCGGGTAGCCGCTTTTGAATTTTCCGTAGGTGCCGCCGGCCGGGGTCACCGCACCCTCGATGACGGCGTCGACGATCGTGTCCGACACTCCATCATAGAGGAAGATGCCGGTGCTTGGCGGCCCGGCGACATTGAACTCCGCCGAGAACGCCGCGACCGATACCGGTGGTGCACCGCACGTGAACGCCGGGAGAGAAGCCACTGGCGCCTTGATCGAACCCGCCGGGGATTTGAACTTCTGGCCGGCGAAGAAGCCGACCGCTCGGGTGTCGCCGCCTTGGTAGATGCCCACCCACTGCCCCGTACTCGCCGGGCGGTAGAGCAGTCCCGAGGCGCCCGCGATACTGGGCACCGCACCGAGCATCGCGATCATCCACACGAACATTCGCTGTCTCATCGCACCCTCCTGTTCTGATGTAGTTGGCTCCGCCTTGGAACCGCCGCGATGATACGGCTGCGAATTCATCGCCGTCAAGCGAATTTTAGACGGATCGACGCCCACCGAATACCGCAAGCTCGAAGACTTTGAAGTAGCAGTCCACGTCGGCGAACCCGATCTCCCGCAGCCACTGACACTGCTGCTCGACCGGCGCCAGAATATTCGCCGCCTTGTCAGGCCGCGCATAGAATTCCTCAGCCAATTGCGTGCGCGGCTTGTCGCTGCCTTGGCTGGTCTGAAACGCGTGAATGGAATCGATCATGAGTTCATCGGAGAGCGATTCGATCCACGGCGTACGCGACACGACGTGCTCGACGTTGATGAACATCCCACCCGGCAGCAGACGCTCGAAGATCTCGCCGTACAATTCGCGCTTGCGCTGATCAGTAAGATGATGGATCGCGTAGCGCGACACGACGAGATCGAACGGCGCATCGGCGGCGATCGAGCGAACCCAGTCGGGGTGAGCGAGATCGCCGATCACGAACTTCGGCGTAGGATCGTGACGGCCAAGCGTGGCGCGCGCCGCCTCGAACATCGGCTCGGAAAAATCCACCAGCGTCGCCCGCGCCTGCGGGTAGCCGCTCAGCAGCGCCTGCGCCACGGCGCCGCCGCCGCAGCCGAGGTCGACGAAGTTGCGGACCGGTTCACCACGCGCCTCGATCACCCGCAACGCGATCTCGAGTTGCGCTGCGCCGAACGGCACACCGCCGACCAACTTGTCGAGGTAGGTGCGCACCAACGTGGGATCTTGCCAGACAGTATCCTGCCGGTCCTGTCGCTGCATCGGCGTCCTCCGCAGCCGCACCATCGCCGCGAACTCCGGCGCGGTCAAGGCGAGCGTTCACACGAGAGTGGCGGGCACCGATGGTTGAGTCTGCGCAGCGCGAACGCGGGCGGGTCGCTGACGCTAGTGTTGCTTCTTACAAATGTCTGCGACATGGCCTCGACCAGATGTACCGTTCCCTGTAGGGGCGACGCATGCGTCGCCCGCGAATTGATGTGGTCCATCGCGGAGAAGACGGAGGGCGATGCATGCATCGCCCCTACGCCTCAGAGAAGCCGTTGTGACTGACATTTTCGAGACACGACACTAGCGCCCGTCACGCAGCAATTCCCTCTCCCGCATTGCTAGCGGGAGAGGGCGAGGGTGAGGGTTTCCGTCAGCGGGCCCGGCCCGCTTGGCCTTGCGGCGCAAGGCCCCGAGCACATGGTGCCCTCACCTCAATCCTCTCCCGCGTGTGATGCGGGAGAGGAAGTTTCCCTGGTTTCTACTTCTGACTGTGAGAACGTGCGTTCTTCTACGGGTTGCCAATCCCGTCGCGGGTGGGACGCCCGCGTTACTGTAGGAAGGATACGATCAACTCGTACAACTTGTCGGGCTGTTCTAGCGCGGGCAGATGTCCGCACTGATCGATCACCTTCAATTGCGCGTTCGGAATGCGCGCGGCGTAGCGCTCGCCGTGGGCGAGCGGAATCAGACCGTCTTGTTTACCCCACACCACCAGCGTCGGCGCGGTGATGCGATTGAGGCGGCGCTCGAGTTTCGGATTGTGGAAGTACGGATTCCACGCAAACTTCGCCAACGCCTCCATCGCCTTGAACTGCGGCAGCAGCACTTCCTCCGGCAACTGCGAGAAGTCGACCAGCATCCGCATCGCCATCGCCAGCGGTTGGTTCTGGTCGTAGAACATCAGCGTCGCCAGTTCCGGCGGTTCGGTGCCGAACATTTCGGCGATCGGCGCTTCGTCGAGGTGCAATCCCGCCGCATCGATCAACACCAACCGCTTCACCAACGCCGGGTAGCGATGCGCGATCTCGGCGGCGACCCACCCACCGAACGAGCTGCCGGCAACGTTCAACTGTCCAGCGCCGAGGCCGAGCGCGTTGATGACGTCGACGTAGTGGAAGACGATGTCGTCGATGCCATCGAATTGCTCGATACCGCCCGAGTTTCCGAATCCCGGGTGCGATGGGTGATAGACGGTGAACTGCTGCGCCAAGCGATCGAAGAGCGGCAACCAATCCGCATCGCCCGCGCCGCCGTGCAGATAGAGCAGCGGCGCCCCGGCGCCGGCGCGGCGCAGCTCGACCGGCACCCCGTACACATCCAGCATGACTGTCGTATGCGACATGATCTTGTCCTCAGAGAAGAAGGCAGAGCGCTTAGGCCGAGCGCGCGACGCGCGCCGGTTCGGCGATCCGCGCCGACGCCAACTTGCGCAATGCGGGCAGCACTTCGCGCGAGAACAAGTCCATGTTGCGCCGCGTCAGATCGGCGGGCAGCGTGCCGAGTTGCAGCAGCGCGAGGATGTTGCCGACGCCGAGCCACTCGATCATCTCGGTCATCTTGCGAATCACCGTCTGCGGGCTGCCGACGATGGCGTAGTCGCCTTCCTCCACTTGGTTCCAGTTGTCGAGGTAGAGCATGAAGTCGTTGCGCGAGGTGAGGATCTTCATCGCCGAGCGGGCGGAGGTGTATCCCGGCGGACTGATCTGAATCCCGGGCAGCAGCTTCTTTGCGAAGTACCAGAAGTGCGACTCGTACTCCTTGCGCGCTTGCTCGTCGGTGTCGGCGACGTAGATCGGGCACAGCCAGCCCATCTGTTTCGGATCGGCGGTGTAGCCTTCCTTGTCGCAGGCCTCGCGGAAGAAATCGAAATTGCGCTTGAACACGCGCTTGTGAAAATACGGGATGCCCATGTACGCGTAGCGGTGCTTGGCGACGAACTCCATGGTCTCGAGGCTGCCGGCGCCGGGAATCCAAATTGGCGGGTGCGGCTTCTGCAATGGCGTCGGCCACGGGTTGACGTAGCGCAGCTTGTAGTGCTTGCCGTTGAATTCGAATGGACCGGTGCGGGTCCACGCCTGCACGATCAGATCGTGCGCTTCGTAGAACCGTTCGCGTGCTTGCGCGGGATTGAGTCCATTGGAGTAGTACTCGGGACCGCCACCCACCACCATGCCGGCGATGAGACGGCCGCCCGAGATCACATCGATCATAGCGAACTCTTCGGCGACGCGCAGCGGTGGATTGTAGAGCGGCAGCGCGTTGCCGACCACGGCGATCTTACAACGCTTGGTCTGCCGCGCGAGGATCGAGGCGATCAGATTCGGCGACGGCATGTTGCCGTACGCGTTGGCGTGGTGCTCGTTGACGCACACGCCATCGAAGCCGAGTTCGTCGGCGTAGATCAGTTCATCGAGATAGCGATTGTAGACGGCTGTGCCGCGCTGCGCGTCGTAGTTGCTGTTCGGACACTTTACCCAAGCCGGCCCTTCGTAGTCGGCGGGCAAATGCGGCCACGGCATCAAGTGAAAGAAGAAGAATTCCATGCGCGCTCCTTTGGTCAGCCCCGGCCGGACTCGGCCAGCGCGGGTTGGTTTTGGCGCATCGAGAGATGTGAAGCAAGGCGATGGTAGCGCGAATGGCGGCAGCTCCCTGTAGGGGCGACGCATGCGTCGCCCGCGAATTGATGCGTCCGCTGCGGAGACACCGGAGGGCGATGCATGCATCGCCCCTACGCTTCGGAGAACCTCGAAAGGCTCACAGGGAGAGTGCACCCACGTGGCGCGCTCTACCCGCGCGCGCGATGCACACAGTTTCGAGACGCACCACTACTGAACGAGGCGCGTCGGTGTGCGCGTGGGGCGGCGGGTCGTGGTCGATGTCGGCGTTACGGTTCTGGTGCGAGTAACAGTGCGCGTGCGGGTGCGCGTCGGGCGCCGCGTGAAGGTCGCGGTCGGCGTCGGCGTGGGCGTCGCGGTTCGCGTGCGGGTCCACGTGCGCGTGGGCGTGCGAGTCGGTCGCCGGGTGGATGTCGCCGTCGGGCGAGTGATCGTGCGCGTCGGCGTCGCGGTCGGGCGCAACGTGCGGGTTGCTGTCGGTGTTGGCGTCGCAGTTGGTCTGCGTGTCGTGGTCGCCGCCGCTGAAATAGTCACGCTCGGTGCCGGTCCACCGCTGCCGACCGAGAAGCGGCGGGCGACGCGCGTGATGTTGCCTTGATTGTCCGCCACCGCGGCGAACAGGTGCGCGTCGGTTACTGCGGCGATCGGCTGCGTGAGTGCGATGGCGAAAATACCGTCGCCCACGGGCGTGGCGAGATCCGCAAGCTGACTGCCCGGCGCCCGGCCTTCGATCGCGATGTCCGCGGTCAACGACAGCGATGCCGTGTCGATGCCGCTGTCGGCGTCGGCAACGCCGATGCGAATCTCACTCAGCGGCGCCGCATTCGCGTTCGGTGGCGGCGAGCTGACGGCGAGAGTCGGTCGCAGGTCGTCGAGGAACCAACCGTAGTCGGAGCCGTACGTGTTGATCGGCGCGCCGAGATCGATCCAGCGCGCGAACAGCATCTTCTCATCGATCGTCAGTGGCGGCACACCGCTGCCCGGCGGCGGCATCATCGCACCGGTGAAATCGAGATCGGCCGCGTTCACGTCGGCACCGCTCGGCAGTGTCGCCGGATTCCCCGGCACCGACTCCGTCGGATGATCCGCATTCGTCCAGCCATCGAGCCGTTGGCCGAAGAGCTTCCACATCAGCAGGCTGCGCCGGCTTTGGAAGCCGCGGATGTAGCGGCTCGCGTTGGTTTGCCGCCACGCGAAGATCAGCGGTGGATAGCCCCACCGGCCATCTTGATCATTGGCCAAGCGCGCGTAGTCGCCCGGCAGGTCGTTGCTGTAGAGCGCATGGTCATCGAGCACGAGATTGCCCGGCGGACTCGCACTCGTGCGGGTGTGACACGACACGCAACTGCGCTGCAGGATCGGACGGATATCGCGGAAGAATTCCACAGTCACCGGCGCGCTCGCCGCGCGCAGCGCGGGGTTACCGCTGGAGTCCTTGGTCAACAGCGGCGTGCTGTGGACGAGATCGACGACCTGATACTCGGGGCGGTGCGCAAACGTGCTGTCGAAGTCGAGCGGCTGCTGACTATGCGCGTGACAGCCGCCGCAATCGTAGCGCGCCTCACCGGGCCGCACCTGGTGCCACGTCTGCGCCATGGTGAGCACCATGCCGTTGCGGTCGAGCATCTGAAACGTAAACGGCGTGTCGGCGGGAATCTTCGCGAGGAAGCTGGTGTCGGGATTGCCCTCGGGATCGAGAATCGGATTGCCCGACGCGTCGAACTTCCGCAGCGGGATCTCGCCGAGAATGCGCATGCGCTCCATGGCGTGACTGAAGAACAGCTCGCCACCACTCGGGCCACCGTTGGGTCCGTAGCTGCGATGCGTGTCCGGCTCCATCGCCACGATGCGCACCGCCCAGATGTCGGTGTTGCTGTACTTGCCGGCGTCGCTGCCTTGCACGCCCCAGTTGCTGCTCTGACCGTTTTCCGCCGTGTTGAACGCGTCGAGGCCGTCGAACGTGTTCGACCACGGCACGACGAAGCCGGGAAAGCTCTCGCGCTTGTAGAAGCTGCTGGTTCCAATCAGACCGTACGGCGTGCCGGCCGGCAGCTCGACGTGCTCGCTGCCGTCGTTCGGCAACCACGGCAACTGATCCGGTTCGTCGACACCGTGCACGGCGCGATACGACACCACCGCGCGCGGCCACGCCTCGTTGTAGTTGGGATCGTTCTTGATCAACACGAGATCGCCCGGGCTGTTGACGATGTTGCCGCCGGGGATGAGGTACAGACCGGCGTCGTTGTACGGCAACGGCGACGGGCGATCGAGGTTGTTGGCCGGGCCGCGCGTCCACACTACGAGCAGGTCATTGTTCGGCGCCGCCGACGGATGGGTGAACTTGCCGACGCGAACGCCGTTGCTACCGATGGGCGCGGCTTCATCTTGCCCGTGCGTGAACGGCACGATCGAGTACAAGCCCCACGGCGTGAACGGCATCTGAAACGGATAGAGAAAGCCGCCGCCGACGGTTTGATCGATGGCCGGGTTCTGATCGACGAACGCCGGATAGAATCCCGGCACGCCCGCCGGCGAGTGCAGCGGTCGGCGATAGAGCGCGCCGAAGCCGTTGTCGTTGAGGTTGTAGTAGTCGAGCACGACCAGATCGTCGTCCGACAACTGGGTGGCAAAGTGAAACGCTTGGCCTTCGTGAAAGGCGCTCATGATCGGGCCCCAGTTGCGGCCGTCGGGGTTGATCGCCCAGATGCCCCACATGCGGGTATCGCGCAGGCCTTGCGTTTCCATTGTGCTGAACATCAACCGGCCATCGCGCAACGGCACCGGGTGCAGCGTGCTGCCGATGTTCATCGGCGCGATCTGCGTCACGTTCGATCCGTCTTCATCCATCACGAACAGTTGAAGTGTCGGATTCGTCAGCCCGCGCGGCGGGACGAATCCGTTGCGGTTGCTGGTGAAGACAATCTTGCCGCCGGCGAGCGGCGCCGCGCCGAGGTTCAATATCCCGTAGCCAAGGTAGTCGAACCCTGACGGCGGATTGACCGGATTCGATTCATCCCAGTGCCCGCTGCCGGTGTTGGGGGTGAACTCGCCGTGCGTGAGCTGTTGAATCTCGCGTGTCGCCAAATTGATGCGAAAGATATCGGCGCCTTGGTACGGCAGCCCGCGTTGATTGTTGTAGGCTTGCGGGCGCACATCATAGAAGTAGCTGTAGTAGACCCACTGCGCGTCGAACGAGACGAACGGATCGGTCACCGCGCCGACACCGCCGGCTACCAGCACCTCTTCGCTGCCATCAGGGTGCAGCAGCATCAGGTCGGCGCCCGGATCGATGCTCGCCGGATGCGCGACCTCGGGCCAGGTGGTGTTGCTGTTGTCGCCGAAGCGCGGCTGGCGAACGTAGACGACGTCGTACGGCAGCGCTGCACGCGCCACAGCAGGCAGCACAACAACCGCAAGCGTCAGCGTGACGAAACTGGCGACCGCGGCAAAACGCGCACGCGAGAAGAACGTCTTTGCTACATCTCGCGACATCGGCACGAACACTGTGCAACGCCGATGCCAGCGATCGTGCCGAGCGCTACGTCGCCAGCCCCGCGCCCATCAGGTCGACGAAGTTGTCGGCGTAGAAGCGCTGCTTGGCGCGCGCGCCGATGTTCGGCATGCTGTCTTCGAAACGCTTGAGCGGATGGCGGCCGCCTTCGACGTGCGGCCAGTCGGAGGAGAAGAGGCACACATCCTCGCCGACCTGTTCGATGATCCAGCCGACCGGGTCGGTCGGGTACGGCGTCACGCGCATCTGCCGCTGCACGTATTCGCTCGGCCGCAGCTTGAGCAGCCGCAGCCGCTCTTCCGACTTGTGGAAGGCTTCCATCGCCGTGTCGAGTTGGCGCATCCAGCTTGGCAACCACACAGCACCTTGCTCAATCACCCCGACCTTGAGCGTCGGGAAGTGATCGAAGACGCGATCGAAGATCATCGTCGCCAACGTCTGCATCGGCGGAAACGGAATCGCCATGAAGTCGACCGAGCGAAAATTCTCCGCGCCGCCGTGGAAGTCGGTGACCAGTGGAAGGCCATTGTTGAAGTAGTTCGGGTCCAGCAATTGCCCACCACCACCGACGTGGAAGACGATCGGGATCTTCGCTTCCTGCGCGACAGCCCACAGCGGAAACAAGCCGACGTGGCTCGGCGAGTGCCCCTTCGGACATGCCGATGGAATCAGCAGCGCCTTGCAGCCCGTCGCGATCGCCTCGCTCGCCATCGCCTTCGCCAGTTCAAAGTCGGCCAGCGGCACGTAGCCGACCGCCAGCAGCCGGTTGTCGACCGAACAGAAATCGACGATCGCGCGGTTGTGCGCCCGCGCCAGGCCGTAGGCGAACGTCGGATCGTCCTTGTGCTCGGAGTCGACGAAGTATTTGTTCATGAACGTGTTGAACACGAGCTGACTGGAGAAGCCGAGGAGATCGAGCGCGCGCGGCCGATCTTCTTTGATGAACGAACCCAGTGCGCTCCAGTTCTTGCGCAACATGATCTCGGCTTCCATTTGCGGGCGCTCCATCGGATCGCGGTGCTGTCGCCGCAACTTGTCGATCAGTTGATCCTCGCCCGGCTTCACCGTGCTGACGTAGAGCGGCCGCAGCCGTTCGCGGATACCAGGATCGGCGTACGGCACCACCCAATCCGGCGTCTCCATCACATGCGAGTCAGCGTCATGGAACACCCGGCCTTCAGCGTATGGCATTCGTTCGTCTCCCTCTTGCTTGCCAGACAGTAAACCCGAGCCATATCGGATCGCAAGTCCGCGGCCCCGCGCCGCGATGCCACGAGCGATTGCCGAGCCCGCCACGTCGTTGCTATACGCGGCGCATGGCGACCCTCTTCACGAAGATCATCAACGGCGAACTACCCGGCCGCTTCGTCTGGCGCGACGACCGCTGCGTGGCGTTTCTCTCGATCCGCCCACTCAAGCCGGGGCACACACTGGTGGTGCCGATCGCAGAGGTCGATCACTGGCTCGATCTGGAGCCCGCGCTGTTGCAGCACCTCACGTCGGTGGCGCAGTCCATCGGCAAAGCCATTCAGCGCGGCTTCAATCCGCTGAAAGTCGGCGTCATGCTCGCCGGAATCGAAGTGCCGCACGTCCACTTCCATCTGATTCCGATCGAAGCTGTGCACGACCTCGACTTCGCGAACCAAGACCCCAACCCCAATCCCGCCGATCTCGACCGCGCCGCCGAGACCATCCGCCGCGAGTTGCGGGCGCTCGGGTTCATAGAAGCGGCGGACTGAGGTCTCCGGGAACGGAATTCAACGTAGAGTCGCAAAGGCGCTGAGCCGCGGAGGGGGCTGTCGGATCGCCCTGCGCCTCCGCGTCCCGGCGCCCCTGCGTTGCCTTCTTGATCCGCGTCCATCCGCGTTCATCGGCGGTTTCACATTCTCGTGGCGCCTTGGCGTTCACTCCGTGTTGGTGTTTTCGCCGACATCACTCATCGGCACCGCATCGGTAGTTAGCGAGCTCGCCGCGGCGAGTGGTCATCCGGTGGTGGTGGCGGTCCGCCGCCTCCTCCGGCGTGCGACGGCCGTGCGCAGGTGAGCGGCGTCAGACTCAGGCCGAAGATCACGATGAACACGATCACGTGCCCGCGCCGAATGCGCCTGAACATCCCGATGCGCACGCGTCCCGGGACGCGATCGAGGACGAGCAGGCCCCAGCCTCTCACTCCTTGACCGCTCCGGCCGAATCCGGTCTCTTGCCGCGCACGGAAGGATCACGTTGATGCAGAAATTTCCCGACGGCTTTCTCTGGGGTACGGCGACGGCGGCGTATCAGATCGAGGGTGGCCACAATGCCGACGGCAAGGGGCCGTCGATTTGGGACAGCTTCAGCCACCTCCCCGGCAAGATTCACCACGACGAGAACGGCGACGTCGCCTGCGATCACTACCATCGCTATCGCGACGATGTCGCGTTGATGGCCGAGCTGGGATTGAACGCGTACCGCTTTTCGATGTCGTGGCCGCGGGTGATTCCGAACGGAACCGGCACGCCGAATCAGAAGGGACTCGATTTCTACAGCCATCTCGTCGATGCCCTGCTGGAGCGCCGCATCCGCCCGTTCATCACGCTCTATCACTGGGATCTGCCGCAAGGGTTGGAAGATCGCGGCGGCTGGGGCTCGCGCGACACCGCGACGGCGTTCGGCGAGTACGCGGCGGTGATGGGTCGCACGCTCGGCGATCGCGTGAAAGATTGGATCACGCTCAACGAGCCGTTGGCCGCGACGGTTGCGGGTCACCTGTTCGGCATACACGCGCCAGGGAAGACCGACCCTGCACTCAGCTTTCAGGTATCGCATCATTTGAATCTGGCGCACGGTCACGCCGTGCGCGCGCTGCGTTCGACCGTCACCAACTCCAACGTCGGGATCACCGAGGTGTCGATGCCGACGTATCCCGCCACGGACTCGGAAGCGGATCGCGCCGCCGCGCATCGCTTCGATGGCTTTACCAACCGCTGGTACTGGGACCCGGTGCTGAAGGGTTCCTATCCCGCCGACATCTTGGAACGCCTCGGCCCGCTGGCGCCGAAGATCGAGTCGGGGGATCTGGCGATCGTCTCGCCGCCGATTGATTTCTTCGGACACAACAGTTACTCGCGCGCGATCATCAAGGACGCGCCCGACGCGCCCGTGCTCGGCAGCGCACAGGTGAAGGCCGCAGGCCGGCCGCACACTGAAATGGATTGGGAAGTGTATCCCGATCATCTCTACGACGCGCTCACCCGCATCACTCGCGACTACAACGCGCCGGTGATTTACATCACGGAGAACGGCGCCGCGTACAACGACGAACTGGTCAATGGCGCGGTCGATGATCCCCAACGCGTCGACTACCTCCGCCAACATCTGGACGCGGCGCAGCGCGCGATCGCGGCGGGCGTCAAGTTGCGCGGCTACTTCTGTTGGTCGTTCCTCGACAACTTCGAGTGGAGCTTCGGCTACTCGAAGCGCTTCGGCATTGTGTACGTGGACTACCCGACGCAGCGGCGCGTCGTCAAAGCTAGCGGCCGATTCTTCAGCGAGTGCGCACGGGGGAAGTAGGCAGGAGGCAGAGGGCAGTAGGCAGTGCACTACCGGCCGGCAGCCTTTGCAAATGCGGCGCGCAGCTCGTCGTAGGTGTTGGTGACCGGGAACTGCGGGAACTCGCGGATCACGTTGTCGGGGGGGCGGAATAGAATCCCGGCATCGGCTTCAGCCAGCATGCTGGTGTCGTTGTACGAATCGCCAGCGGCAATGACGTCGAAGTTGAGCAGCTTGAAGGTCATGACCGCTTTGCGTTTGCCGTCGCGGATGCGGATGCGGTAGTCGCGGATCTTGCCGTCGCTGTCGACGACGAGCGAGTTGCAAAACAGCGTCGGGTACCCGAGCTGGGCCATCAGGGGCTTGGCGAACTCGTCGAAGGTGTCGGACAGGATGATCACCTGGAAGCGCTCGCGCAACCAGTCGAGAAACTCGGCGGCGCCGTCGAGCGGGCGCATCGCCCCGATCACGTTTTGGATGTCAGACAACCGGAGTTGGTGTTGGTCGAGGATCGCTAGCCGGTGCCGCATGAGCTTGTCGTAGTCCGGCTCGTCGCGGGTCGTGATGCGCAGCTCGGTGATGCCGGTGCGCTCGGCGACGTTGATCCAAATCTCTGGAATCAGAACGCCTTCAAGATCGAGACATGCCAACATCACTTTCTCGCTTCTCTTGGTGACGGCGTAAACCTCATCGGCCGGCGAAGTGCAACCGTCGGGCGTGCGTGGCTCTCAGAACGGAACGTCCCAGGAGTCGCCCGGGCGAATACCGCGCGGAATCCCCCACAGGTCTCGCGTTGGTGCCGGCGCGGCCGGCGCCCGACGGGCCGGCGGCCCGCCCTTGGTGCTGGTGTTGAGCAGAATCGATACGGTGCGCGAGCCACGATTGACCACCGCGAGGTCGGGGCGGCCGTCGTTGTTGAAGTCACCCGCAGCTACGCTGGCCGGATGCAGACCAACGGGGAATGTGATCGGTTCGCTGAAGCTGTTCGGTCCGACGCCAAGTAGGATGGCGACCTGATCATCGCCCTCGCGCGCGACCACGAGGTCGAGCTGGCCATCGCCGTCGAAGTCGTCCGACACCAGCGGCTGCACGCTCGTGCCCAAGCTGCCTGTGACAGCGCTGGCCAAACCGTGCGGCGTGCCGTGAAGCACCGCGACGGTATCGCTGTGGCCGTTGCCGGCGATCAGATCGACGCGTCCATCCCGGTTGAGATCGCCGGTGAGCAGAAACGTCGGCCGCAAACTGAGCGCGTAGTTGGTGCTGGTCGGGAAGCGCCCGTGGCCGTCGCCGAACAGCACGGTGACGCTGTCGGCAAGCGAGTTGGCGACGGCGAGGTCGAGATGGTCGTCGCCGTTGAAGTCACCCGACGCCAACGCCGTGGGCGCGGCGCCAACGGCGACGAGGAACGGTTGGGCGAACCCGCCGCGGCCATCGCCGGCGAGGATCGCGACGTCGTCGCTGGCGGAGTCGGCGACCGCCAGATCCGGATGATGGTCTTCGTCGAAGTCGGCGACCAGCAGGGCGCGCGGCTGGCGGCCAACGAGATACTTCTTTCCGCTGCGAAATGCACCGCGGCCGTCGCCGGCGAACACGGCCACGCTGTTGGTGTTCTCGCTGACGACCGCGAGATCAGACAAATGGTCGCCGTCGAAGTCGCCGACCGCGACCGCGATCGGATCTTCGCCAGCGGCGAGAGTCGGCGAGCCGAGGAAGTTACCGGCGCCATCGCCGAGCAGCACCGTGACGGAATCGCCGAGGTGATTCGCCACGACCAGATCGAGGTTGTTGTCGCCGTTCAGATCGTCAGCCAGCAACGCGACCGGTTGGCGGCCCAGACTGTACGCGCCGCCGGCGCGAAACGTGCCGTCGCCGTTGCCGAAGAACACCCCGATGGTGACCGACTGGTCGTCGATGATGGCGACATCCAACTTGCCGTCGTGGTCGAAGTCGCCGAGTGCCGCGGCGCGCAAGCTCCGTCCGCTGGCGAACGGGGCGCCGGGGCGAAAGTTCCCGCCGTCACCGTTGGCGAACACCGTCGCGCCCCTGGCATCGAGGACGATGAGATCGGGACGCAAGTCGCCGGTGACGTCGCCGATCACGAGCGCGCGCGGATTGATGCCGCCGTTGAGCGTCGCGCCGGACTTGAAACCCCCAGAACCGTCGCCGTGCAGAATGAGGATGGTGCCGGCGGTCTCATCGGGAATCGCGAGATCGAGGTGCCCATTGCCGGTGAGGTCGCCGCTGGCCAGGGTGGTGGCATACTGGATATCGATCGGCGGACCCGCGGAGAAGTTTCCATGCCCATCGCCGAGCAGGACGCTGATCCCGCCGTCGTGCGCCACCAACAAGTCGAGCGCGTCATCCAGATTGATCGGGGCGACCAGCAGCGCGCGCGGTCTGGGCCCGACTGGGACCGAGCGGCTCGGCGCCGCGAAGCCACCCGCGCCGTCGCTGCTGACAATGGCGATCGCGCCCGCAAGCTCTTCGGGATAGACGATGTCGAGTTTGCCGTCGCCGTCGAAATCGGCCGTGGCGATCGCTTTGAGAAAGCCGCCTTTGCGAATGGTGTGCGGCGAAGAGAATCCGCCCGTACCGGTACCAAGCAGCAAGGAGATGCCACGGTCGCCGGCGACGAGGAGATCAGGCACGCCATCGCCATTGAGCCGCCCGATTGCGAGCGCGGTCGGGGCCGGTCCCGCCGGATAGTCGACGCGCGTTTGAAAGGACACTGTTGCCGAGGTGACGGGCGCGGACAGCGCGACGCAAAGCCCGATCGTGACGGCGCCGCTCAGCCGCATGCGATGTGGCTACCAGATCAACTAGCGAGCGTCTAGCTTGAGTTCCATCGACTGTTCGTGGCTGTACGGGGCGTGCACGAAAATGGAGCGATCTCCCCGCTACGTCATTGCGGCGAAAGGCGTGAATCCAGTCTGCTTACGCGCGTCGCTTACCCGCACACATGCGACTACCCATGCGGACATTGGGACGGGCACGTGGCAGCGCGTCCTTGGCGGACACCCGTTCGCTCCGCATCTTGAGCAACACGCGTCGCACGGCTTCGGGATTGAGGCTCAGGGTCTCGCACACGACGACGAACGAGAAGGGCGAGCGCCGTCCGGCGGAGTGCACCCACTGCTCGGCTTCGTGCGCGATATGCTTCGCGTTGCCGAGGTAGCTGCGGATGCCGTCCTCCAGCACTGCCACCATCAACGCCTTGGTGCCGGTGAACTCCGCTTGGCGCGGCTCGCCGCCGGCGAGGGCATGGATGTCATTGAAGTCCAGATCGAGTTCGAGTGCGTTCACGTTTGAGTCCGCCCGCTCCCGTGCAGTCCGTTGTGACCGGGACATAGTTCTAATGATCCTTACTGTCTCCGAGCTTGCACGGGTAACCGGAGACGGCACCACTTCTGGACGAATACAGAGCAAGTGACGTGCCCTGCGAAGGAAGACCGGCGCGGTCGTGTAAGTGGGGCCAGGGTCTCTGGCGAAAACGCAACTAGCTCGCGATTGCGCCGCAGCGATGCCGGCGCGATGACGCCTTTCGGCCGCGGCGGCGAGATGCTAACGAACCGCCGAGATCGACGAACCGTGCGATGAGTGAAAGGTGCTGATGCCGAGCATCCTGCTGACAAACGATGACGGGGTGGATTCCCCGACGCTACCGCCGCTGGCGCGCGCGCTCGCCGGTCTGGCTGATGTGCGAACTGTCGTGCCGAACACCGAACGCAGTTGGATTGCGAAGGCGATCACACGCTTCGAGCCCTTGCGCCACCATCGGGCGGAGCGCGCTGGGATCGCGATCGAAACCGTAAGTGGCACGCCGGCCGACTGCGTGAGCCTCGCGGTGCATACGATCGACCCGCAACGGCCCGATCTGGTGGTGTCGGGCATCAATCTGGGGCTCAACTACGGGCTCGCGTTCTTGCTGTCGAGCGGCACCATTGGCGCGGCGATCGAGGCATGCCTGGCGGGCTTGCGAGCCGTCGCCATCTCGATGGCGATTCCTGCCGACGCCTACGGGTTGAGTGGCGCCCATCGCGCCGAGTTGCTGGGCGAACGAGTCGACACGGTCGCGGAGATTGCGGCCGACATCGTCGCGGATCTCATCGGCGAGGAGTTTCCCGCGGGCGTGGATCTCTTCTCAGTCAATCTTCCGGCCGAGGCGACGGTGCGCACCGCTCGCGTCGTGACCTCGGTGACGCGCTGCCGCTACGGCCGCATCTTCGTCCCGGGTCCGGAGAGCGACTACCTCCATCGCTTCAGCGCCCTCGAAGCAATCGCCGACGGCGGCGACATGGCGGTGGTGGATAGTGGCAAGGTGGCGATCACGCCGCTGTGTTTGGATCCGTCGACGACGATCCCGGCGCTGTTGCGAGCCCGGTTGGAACGAAGCTGACGCGCTTCGATTCAAATTCCGAAAGCCTTTGACCCATGCGCGCCCTCTCTTAGGGGGGCAATTCGCGAACTACAAGGTACCGAGAACTCAAGCGAGCCGATGGCGGCGCGATAGCCACGCCAGCGTTCGATGCCCCGCGCGCGTGGTCAGCAATCGCCGGGGCGTTTTCGGGCAGCGTCGTCGCCAGACGGTCATGATATTCGGATCGTGCAAAAGTTGCTCGGCCATCGCGATGTCACCAGACGGCACGTCTTGAGTAGCGAGGGATCGATCGACCCGCACGTGCTCAATCGCCGCGCGCATCGCGTACTGACCCCAACCGATCGGCTCTAGTCATTGGATGACGGGCGGACCCTGTGTGATTGGCTGTGACCCTCTCTCATCGAGGCTGGTGATAGAGGCCGCGAAACCCTTGCGAGAGTTGCACACTCGGCGCTATACGAGTCAGCCGTTGCAAGCAGCCGAACGACTAGGGAAACAGCTACGATGGGATTCGTGAGATCGCTGCGTGATAGGCTGACAACGTCTTGCAAGCTATCACGCGGCCCAGCGGACAGCCGAAGTACGTAAGCAGCTAGTTGAACTGACGGTCTCGATGAGAACCTTGGTCATCGCAAGTCTGGTTCTGACGACGATTTCGATGGGCTGTTCAGCGCCGCGGTACGTTCGCTTCAAGGAAGACACGATCGTACCCCAGGACGGATTCTTCGCGGACGGACATTGGTGGCGCGGACGCGTAGAGCGTGGATCGATCTGCAAGGAGAGCTTTCGTAAGGGCGCCGCCGTGTTCATTGAATGTCCGCTGGTCATTCACGAGGATCGCGTCGAGGAAGCGAAGAAGCCGCAGTGACACATCCTGTCCACTTTGGCCAGCCCAACAGGCCGCTGAAGCTGGCGGCCTCGGGGTTCAACGCCGCGGGAAGTCTTGACCCCACATGGATCGTCGTAGCGTCGTAAGCGGTCGCAGCTTAGCGGCCGTGCTTTAGGCCGCAACAGAACTCGCAATGGAGGTCGCCAGGTGTCGCTTGTAGTCTCAGTCTATACACGCGAGGGAATCGTGATGGCGGCAGACAGCCGCCTGACTTTGACATATCCCCGCACGGTGCCAGGTCAGCCACCGCACACCGTTTCGGTAACCTCCTCGGACAGCGCTAGAAAATTGTTCCTTACATCCAACCGGATTGGGATATCAACCTTCGGTGTGGCACCCGTCAACGGTGCTCCAATCGGCGGGGTGATCGAATCGTTCATCGTAGAGAAGCTGAGGGAGCAAGGCCTTCCGCCGAAGGAGACCACAGAGGCTCTTCTGGCATACTTCACAAGCATCGGTGTGTCGCAGGCCTCAAGCTTTCATGTCGCCGGATACCGACCCGTCGGTACAACGTTCGACTCGTGTCGGTTCCGGAAACTCTGGCCGTAAGAATTCCGGAAATTCTGGCCGGTCTTCGAAAGGAGACCGGAAATGAGGACAGGGACGCTCGAGGGTATTGAGAACAGTGGTCTACGCTCCGAGAGAGCGGCAGA